>NZ_VSMK01000128.1 GCF_011682075.1 Nitratidesulfovibrio liaohensis | reverse complement strand
AACGCGCGGACGCCGCGCCCGACCACCGCGAACGCTGCGCCGCCAAGCTGGCCGTGCTGCGCGAGCAGCGCGCCGACCTGGCCCAGGCTGTGCTGGACCTGACCGAAGAGTTCCTGGAAGGCCGCAAGCAGCCCAAGGCCTACTACCAGTTCAAGATGTACAACGATCCCAGTCTCAACCCCGAGTTGTACAACAACGTGAAGGGTTGAGATTTCAGAGCAAAAATATGAACGGGGGAAGGGACCCTTTGGAAAGGGTCTCCTTCCCCCGTACCCCCCATCCCCCCAAACTTTTTAGTAAGGGGTCAAGGGGGCGCGGCCCCCTTGCGGGGGGCGGGGCGGAGCCCCGCATTGCCTTTGCATTCAAGCCGTCAGGAGATTCGTCATGGCCTTGTATGAAGCCGTCATCGGGTTGGAAGTGCACGCCCAGTTGCGCACGCGGTCCAAGCTGTTCTGTTCCTGCTCCACCGCGTTCGGGGCGGCCCCCAACACCAACGTGTGCGAGGTGTGCTCCGGCATGCCCGGCGTGCTGCCGGTGCCCAACGCCCGCGCCGTGGAATACGCCGCCCGCATGGGCATGGCCGTGAACTGCACGGTGAACCCCGTCTCGGTGTTCGCGCGCAAGAACTACTTCTATCCGGACCTGCCCAAGGGCTACCAGATTTCGCAGTTCGAAACGCCCATCTGCGAGCATGGCCACCTGGACATCACGGTGAACGGTCAGACGCGCCGTATCGGCATCACGCGCATCCACATGGAGGACGACGCGGGCAAGAACATCCACTCGGCGGGCGACAACGCCAGCTACGTGGACCTGAACCGTTCGGGCGTGCCGCTCATCGAGATCGTCAGCGAGCCGGACATGCGCAGTGCCGAAGAAGCCGTGGCCTACCTGAAGGCCCTGCACGCCATCGTTGTGTATCTGGGCGTGTGCGACGGCAACATGGAGGAAGGCAGCTTTCGCTGCGACGCCAACGTGTCCATCCGCCCCAAGGGGCAGCAGGAATTCGGCACCCGCGCGGAACTGAAGAACCTGAACTCGTTCCGCAACGTGCAGCGGGCCATCGAGTACGAAATCGCCCGTCAGCAGGACGTGCTGGAGGACGGCGACGCCGTGGTGCAGGAAACCCGCCTGTACGACGCGGTGAAGAACGTCACCGTCTCCATGCGCGGCAAGGAAGAAGCCCACGATTACAGATATTTTCCTGACCCGGACCTGATGCCGGTGCGCATCGCGGAAGACGATCTGGCCCGCTGGCGCGCCGACCTGCCGGAACTGCCGCAGGCGCGCCGAGTCCGGTTCATGGAACAGCACGGCTTGTCCGAACAGGACGCCGACGTGCTGACCGCAGACAAGGCGCTGGCCGACTTCTTCGAGGCGGCCACGGCGGCTTGCGGCCAGCCCAAGAAGGTGGCCAACCTGATGCAGGGCGCGCTGCTGCGCGAACTGAACCAGCGCGCGGTGACCGTGGACGCCATCGCCATGCGGCCCGAAGCGCTGGGTGAACTGGTGCGCATCGTCGAGGCTGGGCTGATCAGCGCCAAGATCGCCAACGACATCTTTGGCGAACTGGTGGAAACCGGCGCCATGCCCGAGGCCTTCGTGAAGGAGCGCGGGCTGGTGCAGATTTCCGATACCTCGGCCATCGAAACCGCCGTGGACGAGGCCATTGCCGAAAATCCGGCGGAAGTGGAAGCCTACAAGGGCGGCAAGACCAAGCTGATCAGCTTTTTCATGGGGCAGATCATGCGCAAGACCAAGGGCAAGGCCAACCCGGCCCTGGTAACGGAGCTGTTGCAGAAGAAGCTGGGATAGCGCGCGTTCCATGCCGGGCATGACCCGGCAGGAAGACGGAGTGCAGACGCCGAACGCAACGCGGGGGCGGAAGAACCGGACAAGGTTTTTCCGCCCCCGCTTCATTTGTCGATGCAGGCGGTCAGGCTGAGGACGGGCAAGCGGACAGGCAGACAGATTACTGCGGGGGGGGCAGGGGGGCGAAAAGGCGGGAGAAGCCGCTAGGCCTGTGCAGGCAGAACCGCCAGCCCGGCGTCCCGCCCGGCTTCAAGCGCGGCGTCGGTGAACTCGTCCATTTCCGGGCCGTGGTCGTACCCTGCAAGGTGCCCAAGCCCGTGCGCCAGCAGGCGCAGGGCGTGTTCGACCGGTTCCTGCCCGTACAGCAGGCATTCGCGCCGCCAGGTGTCCAGCGACAGCACCAGCCAGCCGAGGTGGCAGGGGGAGTCGTCTGGCTCTTCGTCGTCGCCCGGACCTGCATCCGGTCCCGCATCCAGACCGTCCGCCGCCCCTTCGCACGTGAAGTCATTCGGCGCGACGTAGCCGTCCTGAGCGGGAAAGGACAGGATGTTGGTGGGACCGGTGCAGCCAAGGTGCGCGGCGTTCAGGCGGGCGATTTCCTCGTCGCCCACCAGATCCAGTTCCACGGTGCATCCGGCAAGGCCGGTGGCCTGTTGCATGGCCGCGAACACGGCACGCAATTCGCCGGGGGCCAGGGGCAGCATCCACCCCATGCCGGGTGCGCGTCGCAGCACCAGCATGGCGGCCTAGACGGGCTTGGAGGGCTTGGCGCCCGCCTCGGGGCTGGCGGGTTCCTGCGCGTTCGCGGGAGTGCTCGTGCGAGCGTTCGCCGGAGTGCCCGTTGGAGCGTTCACGGGGGCATCCTTTTTCACCGGGCCGTCGCCGTTGCCGCCGTCCAGCGTGCCGTAGCAGCAAGGCATGGGCGGTTGCGGCTCGTCGCAGGCCGGGCAGGGCACAGTGGTCGCGGTATCGGGGCAGGGGGGCGGGCAGACTGGGCAAGGAATATCGCCATTCCCGCCGTTCTTCTCCACGGTCTTGCCGTTCTTGTCGCCGGTCTTGTCCCCGCTTTTCTCCGGGCACTTTTCCGCGCCCTTCTCGCCGCATTTGGGCGCGTCGCGGTCCGGACTGCGATCGGGTTGGCCGGGTTTGGTCGCATCCGGGTAGCCGATGCGCTGGTGGAACAGCCCGGTGAGAATGCGGTGGAAGTTTTCGCCCAGCTTGTGCAGGTCCTTGAAGGTCAGTTCCGATTCGTCAAGCTGCCCCTCGGCAAAGATGCCCTTGACGATGGTGTCGATGTGCCCCTTGATGCGCGCCGGGGTGGGTTCCACCAGCGTGCGGCTGGATGCCTCCACGGCGTCGGCCAGCATGACGATGGCCGCCTCGCGCGTCTGGGGGCGCGGGCCGGGGTACTGGTAGTCCTGCTCGCGCGGGTTTTCGCCCTGGTTCACGGCCTTCTGGTAGAAGTAGCGGATCACCCGCGTGCCGTGATGCTGGCCGATGATGTCCACGATCTCCTGCCCCAGCCGGTGCTGCTGGGCCAGTTCCACGCCCTTCTTGACGTGCGAGGTGAGAATCAGCGCGCTCATGGACGGGGCCAGCTTGTCGTGCTTGTTGCGCCCGCCGAACTGGTTTTCGATGAAGTATTCCGGGCGGCTCAACTTGCCGATGTCGTGGTACAGCGCGGCCACCTTGCACAGCAGGCTGTTGGCGCCGATGGCCTTGGCCCCGGCCTCCACCATGTTCGAAACGATGAGCGAATGGTGGTACGTGCCGGGCACGGCCACCATCAGGTCCTGCAACAGCGGCTGTTCCAGGTTCATCAGTTCCATCAGCCGGAAGCGCGTGGTGTAGCCCAGGCACAGTTCTATGATGGGGGACAGGGCGAACAGCAGCAGCAGCGAGAGCATGGCGTTGACCGCCACGGCCAGCACTCCCCACGCCATGGACGCCGGGTCCACGTGCCCGCCAAGGGCGGTTGCGCCCAGCCAGATCAGCAACTGGCCCGCGCACAGCGGCAGCATGCTCCACACCACGTCCTGGCGGGTCTGGGCGCGGGTGACCAGCCAGGTGTTCCACATGGCGCCCAGGAAATAGAACATGAACAGGGGCAGCCCACCGCCCGCCAGCACGGTACAGAAGAAAGCCAGCAGCAGCCCGGTGACGCAGTAGCGCCGGGCGGAAAAGATCAGTGCGGCAAGGCCCGCCGCCCCGGCCACGGGAAAGGCGAAGGACAGCACCTCCGGCGTCAGCGACGCCCCCTGCTCCAGCACCCGCTGGCCCAGCAGGGTCAGCCCCTTGGACATCAGCGCGAACACCAGCAGCAGCAGCGCCACGAAGAACAGGTCCTTCTGACGCACGGCGGAACCCATGCGTCCGCTGGGCGAAAACAGCATGCCTGCGCCCAGCAGCAGCGAGGTAAGCAGCACCCCGACCACCGTGGCCACGTGCACCTTTTCGCCCTTGCGCGCCCACAGGGCCTGCAACTTCAGCTGGTGCTCGCGGCTTACCCGTTCGCCCTGGCGCACCACCACCTCGCCCTTCTGGATGCGGTAGAACACCGGTTCCACGGCGGCGGTCATTTCCGCCACGCGGGCGTCGGTGGCCTCGCGGTTCAGGGTCAGGGTGGGGGAGAGCAGCGGCGACAGCAGCAGCACGGCGGTGCGGCGCACCGCCAGAGAGGCCTTGGTTTCGTTCTTCAGATTCTGGCTCAGTTCGGAAACCACGGAGCGCAGGTCGTGCAGGTTCTGCAGGTCGCTACGCAGGGTTTCGCTGCCGGTGGCCAGGTCGCGCAGCAGTATGCCGCCCTTGAACTGGAGCACGATGCGCGTATCGGCGGAAACGCCCTCCGCCAGACGTGATTCCAGCCACGGCAGGGCGCGGGTGGTCACAAGGGTCTGCAACTCTTCGCTGGTCAGTACGCTGATGGTGCGCTCGGTGATTTCCGTGCCCAGCGCCTCGGCCAGTTGCCAGCGCAACTGTTCCTGTTCCGCCGGGTCGGCGTGGTTCACGGCCAGGAAGATTTCGTGCACCCGCTGGCGCAGGGCGGTGACCGGCTCGCGGCTCAGGTCGAACACGGCGGGCTGCAACTGGGCCACCTGATCGCGCCGGGCGCGGGTGCCCTGCACGTCCTCCACCAGCAGGTCGCGGTCGGCGGTGACCTCTTGCGAGGCGATTTCTCCGGCCACGTACAACCGAACGGAGGGCGAAAGATTGGCGCCCGCCAGCACGGCCAGGGCGATCATGGTCAGGCAGAAGAAGAACAGACCCGGTCCGGCCTGGTGGCGGGCCAGCCAGCGGAACGGCGCGGCCACCGATTCGGCGCTGAGGGCCTTGTGCCTAGCGGGAGTTTGCGGTTTCGTGGCGTTCATAGGCCTGCACGATCCTGCCCACCAGGGGGTGGCGGATCACGTCGTCTTCGTGAAAGCGGATGGAGCGGATTCCCTTGACGCCTTCAAGCACGCGCAGGGCGTGCACCAGGCCGGAACGCGACAGCGCGTCGGCCTTGCCCGATGCGGGCAGGTCTATCTGGGTGATGTCGCCGGTGATGACCGCGCGCGAGCCGAAGCCCAGGCGGGTGAGGAACATCTTCATCTGTTCCTGGGTGGTGTTCTGCGCCTCGTCCAGGATGATGAACGCGTCGTTCAGGGTGCGTCCGCGCATGAAGGCCAGCGGCGCTATCTCTATGATGCCCGTTTCCAGCATGTCGGCCACCTTCTGGAAGTCCTGCATGTCGTGCAGGGCATCGTACAGCGGGCGCAGGTAGGGGTTCACCTTCTCCACCAGGTCGCCGGGCAGGAAGCCCAGCTTTTCTCCCGCCTCCACGGCGGGCCGGGTAAGGATGATGCGCTTCACCTTCTTGGCCAGCAACATGGAAAGGGCCACGGCCACCGCAAGGTAGGTCTTGCCGGTGCCCGCCGGGCCCACGGCGAAGACCATGTCGTTCTCGCGCAGGGCGGCCACGTAGTCCCGCTGGCTGAGGGTCTTGGGGGTGATGGTCTTGCGGGGGGAAACCACGAACACCGCATCGCGGAAAATGCGCCGCAGATCGGCGGAAGGGTCGCGGTCGAGCATGCCGTAGGCATAGGCCATGTCGCGCGGGTACACGGGGTGGCCCGACTTCAGCAGGCCGTACAGCTGCGCCAGCAGATTCAGTACCGTTTCGCGCACGCGGGCGTCGTCCGTGTCAACGGTGACGGTGGTTCCGCGCGTGTCCAGGCGTACGCCCGACTTTTCCGCGATCAGGGAAAGGTTGGCGTTGTGCGCGCCGAACAGCTGGTTGGCCAGTGCGGCGTCGTCGAATTCCAGCGTGGCGGTGGTGGCTTGCGACATGTGTCTCGTGGGTTGTGGTGGCGGAGCGCGGCGCGCGGCGCGGCAAACGCAGCGTGGTCGGGTCCGGCTGCCGGGGCGCCAGGGTGTGCAACGGCCTGATGCTGGCCGGTGGCAAACGCCCGG
>NZ_VSMK01000127.1 GCF_011682075.1 Nitratidesulfovibrio liaohensis | reverse complement strand
TCACGCCCGCATCGCCATGGCGGCTGCGGGCGTTGGAACGCGGCGCCACCGGCAGCAGCAGCCAGCCGCCGGGACGTCCGTTCGTGTGCATGCAGTGGGGTGCGCCGCTCATGGTGTCTCCGTGGGGTTCTCCGCCCGGCGCCGGATGGCGCCGTGTGGTGCCAAGCGGCGCCGGGCGGAAAGGATGCGGTTGCTGGGTGTGTCGTCACGAGCAGGATTTTTGTGCTCTGCCAAGGAAGGACAATTTTTTATGGAGGGAGCGTACTCTTCCCGTACGTGACCGGAATAAAAACTTGTTCTGACCTCGTTGCGCTCGATGTCCGTAGGGCTCGCAAGCTCGCCCAACGGGCACGCTTCGCGCCCTTCGGGTCGGTAAAGCAGAGGACAAAAGGACGCTCGTGACGGCACGCCCTAGTAGACCAGTTCGAACTTCTCCTCGGGCGCGTCGCGGTCGGCGCGGTCGAGCAGGACGCCCAGGATCTTTTCCATCAGGCGGATACCGCCCTTGTACCCCGTCACCGGGAAGTACTGGTGGCCCACCCGGTCCATGATGGGGAAGCCGAAGCGCACGTAGGGGATGTCCTCGTCACGGGCGATGTACTTGCAGTAGGTGTTGCCCATGATGAGATCGACGGGTTCGTTCTTGATCCACTGGTGGAGCAGGAACATGTCGCCCGCGGCGCGCACGTTGACGTCAAAGCCCTTGCCCGCGCACAGTTCCCTGATGCGCGCCTCGAACTTCTTGCCCGGCGTGCCGGTAACCACGTGGACGGGCTGCATGTCGAGCGTCAGCAGGAACTCGGTCAGCGCGATGAGCTGGTCCGGGTCGCCCACCAGGGCCACCTTCTTGCCGAAGAAGTACTGGTGGTAGTCGGAGATGACGTCGATGAGCTGGCCGCGTTCGAAGTTCACGGTGTCGGGCACCGAGGTGCCTGCCACGATGCGCAGGGCGTCGATGAAGCGGTCGGTGGCCTTCAGGCCGATGGGCAGGTCCAGCACCCGGCAGGGCACCTTGCACTGCGAATCCAGGGTGCGGGCCGCGTCGGCGGAACACCATTCGCCCAGGGCCAGGGTGCCGATGGCGTCGCCCGCGGCGCGAATGTCCTCTGCGGGCGTGCCCGCATCGGGGAACATGTGGTACTCGCCGGTCAGCGGACCGTTGAGCACGCCCGAGGTATCCGGGAACATGGTGAAGGACACGCCGATCATGCCGGCGATGCGCTTGATCTCCTCCATGTCCGCAGGTTCCACCCAGCCGGGGATGATGTTGACCTTGCCGTTCTTCTTGCCGGAAGCAACGGCCAGGCACTTCACCATGCCCTTGACCATGTTGGAGAAGCCGGTGACGTGCGAACCCACGTAGCTGGGCGTGGAGGCAAAGATCACCTGCTTGCCCGCGGGTACCTTGCCTTCCTTCACCGCCTTGTCGACGATCTGGTTCAGGTCGTCGCCAATGGTTTCGGACAGGCAGGTGGTGTGCACCGCGATGATTTCCGGTTCGTACACCGAGAAGATGTTCTCGATGGCCTGGAGCAGGTTGGCCTGGCCGCCGAACACCGATGCGCCTTCCGTGAACGAGCTGGTGGCCGCCGACACGGGTTCCTTGTAGTGGCGGGTCAGGGTGCTGCGGTGGTAGGCGCAGCAGCCCTGCGAGCCGTGGCTGTGCGGCAGGCAACCCTTGATGCCCAGGCCCGCGTACATGGCGCCGATGGGCTGGCAGGTCTTGGCCGGGTTGATGTTGAGCGCCGAGCGCTCCCTGATTTCCGTCGGGGTATGTCTGAGCAGCATGTCGTTTCCCTTCCTTGCCCGTTATTCCCAGACGTAGGTTGCCGAGAGCTCGGGGTTTTCTTCCCAGGGGGCCTTGAGGTCGTTCCAGACCTTGCTGGTGACCAGGCGCTTGATTTCCGTGTAGAAGTTCACCGCGCCCCTGAAGCCCGCATAGGGTCCGCCGTAGTCGTAGCTGTGCAGTTGCTTCATGGGCACGCCCATCTTCTGCACCGAGAACTTTTCCTTGATGCCCGCGCAGAACACGTCGGGTTTCAGGAGCTCGATCAGCTTGTCGGCCTCGTACTGGTTCAGGTCGTCGATGACGAGGGTGTCGGACTCCATCTGGGGCATCATCCCTTCGTAATCCTTGAAGGTGAAGCCTTCCTCGGCAAGGCGCTTCAGGTCTTCGTCAGACTTGCGCGGGACAAAGCGGGTGGCGTCCGGCGCGACCTCGATTTCCTCGATGTTGCGGCTGTCGGCATCCACCTTGATGGAGGGCATGACCTTGCGGCCTTCGTAGTCGTCGCGGTGGGCGAATTCGTACCCGGCGGCGATGGTCTTCATGCCCATTTCGGTGAACAGGTCCTGGTAGTGGTGGGCGCGCGAACCGCCCACGAACAGCATGGCCGTCTTGCCTTCGGTGAAGGGCTTCACGTCTTCCAGGGCCGCATGCACGGCGGGCATTTCTTCGGCGATGACTTCTTCCACCCGGTCGATCAGCTTCTTATCGCCGAAGTACTGGGCGATCTTGCGCAGCGACTTGGCCGAGGATTCGGCGCCGATGAAGTTCACCTTGATCCACGGGATGCCGTACTTGGTCTCCATCATTTCGGCCACGTAGTTGATGGAACGGTGGCACATGACGGCGTTCAGGTCGGCCTGGTGGGCGGTGGCGAAGTGCTCGTAGGTGGAGTTG
The DNA here is from genome assembly GCF_011682075.1 of Nitratidesulfovibrio liaohensis. Taxonomy (GTDB): domain Bacteria; phylum Desulfobacterota; class Desulfovibrionia; order Desulfovibrionales; family Desulfovibrionaceae; genus Cupidesulfovibrio; species Cupidesulfovibrio liaohensis. The sequence goes on along the minus strand of NZ_VSMK01000127.1, from coordinate 3,583 downwards.
CCGCTGAAGGTGGACACCAGGGTGATGCCGCACTTTTCCAGCACGCGTTCCAGTTCGAAGGCATCACCGCCGATGTTGTACTCGCCCAGCATGTTGATCTTGTATTCGCCAAGCTTGGGGGTATCGTCCTCACCCACCACGTGGGTGAATATCTGGTTGTTGGCGATGTGGTGACCCGCCGACTGCGAGACGCCCTTGTACCCTTCGCAGCTGAAGGCGAAGATGTTGATGCCGAGCTTCTCCTTCATCTTGCGGGCCACGGCGTGGATGTCGTCGCCGATGAGGCCCACGGGACAGGTGGCGAAAATGGCGATGGCCTTGGGATGGAAGGTGTCGTAGGCCTCCTGGATGGCCGCGATCAGCTTCTTTTCACCGCCGAAGATGATGTCCTCGTCCTGCATGTCCGTGGAGAAGGCGTAGGGCATGAAGTTTTCGGACGATTCCAGCGGCGCCTTGGTCTGGTTGCGGCGGGTGAGCCACGAGTAGAACCCGCAGCCGATGGGCCCGTGCGTGATGTTCACGATGTCGCGGGTGGGGCCCAGGATAACGCCCTTGCACCCCGCGTAGGTGCAGCCGCGCATGGTGATGATGCCGGGCGTGGTGCGCACGTTGGCCTGCACCTCGGGCACCACGTCGCCGTCCTTCACGTCGTTGATGACGATCTGCTTGGCGCGCTTGCGGGCGACCTTGGTGGGATACTTCTTGAGCAGCTCTTCCTTGACGGTCGCGACGTCGGGGATGCTCTTGTGCTTCAAAGCCATGATGTACCTCGTTGCTAGCAGTAGGCGTGGTTGCAAGGTGTAGTTTTGTTCGCTGGCCAGGAAAACGAGGCGGCCGCGAGGGAACATACTCTTCTTGTATTTGACCGAGTCGGCGCCGAAGTTTGACGCTTTGCTCTTGATGTCCGTAAGGCTCGCATGCTCGCCTAACGGCCACGCTTCGCGCCCTTCGGGTCAGTCCGCCAGCGGGCAAAAGAACCCTTGCAACGCGCCTACAGGATGGCCTTGTCGCCATGCTCGGCGGTTCTCACACGGTGGGCTTCCGGAACGGCGGTGACGAAGATCTTTCCGTCGCCGGGCTTGCCCGTCTGGTTCACCTTGATGATGGCCTCGACCACGTCACTGACCTGGTCGTTGGGCACCACCACGGTGACCACGCGCTTGGAATACAGCCTGCCCTTTTCACCGAGCAGTTCCACGGCCTCTTCGAACCCTTCCTTGGCGCCTTCCAGCAGGTCGCTGCTGACCAACCCCTTGCCCCGGCCGAAGGCCTCGTGGGCGTAGAAGCCGTTCACGCCCGCCTCGGTCAGCGCCTTCTTGGTCTGGTTCATCTTGTTCAGGCGCACTACGGCCATGATCTCCTTCATGCCGCGGCCTCCTCGATGTCGGGTTCCTTCACGCCGGAGCTGATGGTGTAGACCTCTTCAACCGGGGTGACGAAGATCTTGCCGTCGCCGAAGGCGCCCTTGGCGCCGGTGCGGGCCGCTTCCATGATGGTGTCGATGACGAACTGCCTTTCGCTGGCCTTCACCACGCTGATCAGCAGGGTCTTGGGAATTTCGTCGTAGGTGATCTCGCCGATCTTGATGCCGCGCTGCTTGCCGCGCCCGGCCACGGACATCTTGGTCACGGCCGGAAAGCCTGCGGCCATCAGGGCGGCCAGCACGTCGTCGGATTTTTCGGGTCTCACGATGGCACGAACCATGATCATCATCGCCGTTCTCCTTCAGCTTGGGTGGCAGTCGTCTGTTGGGTTCTCATCAGGCGCTGTTTCCGAACGAGGAGTTCCGTTCGTCGGCAAGGAAAACGAGTCTGGCATGGAGGGAGCGGCAGCCGTTATGCGAGTCTCCGAGCATTACGGATGGCGACCGCAGAGCGATTCTTGTCGTATTCGACCGGAGTGCCAGACGATGTTTGACGCAGCCGACGGGCGGAAGAACCGTTCGGAACCGGACTAGGCTTCGAACAGGCCGTAATCCATGAGCAGCTTTTCCAGTTCCGCGATCTGGAGGGGCTTCGGCACCACGAACATCTGGTTTTCGTCGATGGCTTTCGCCAGGTTGCGGTAGTGCTGGGCCTGGCCGTGTTCGGGCGAGAACTCGATGACGGTCTGGCGGTGGATTTCGGCGCGTTGCACCTGGTTGTCGCGCGGGACGAAGTAGATCATCTGGGTGCCGATCTTGCGGGCCAGCTCCTCGATCATTTCCTTTTCGTTGTCCACGTTGCGCGAGTTGCAGATAAGGCCGCCAAGGCGCACCGCGCCCGATTCCGCGTACTTCATGATGCCCTTGCAGATGTTGTTGGCCGCGTACATGGCCATCATCTCGCCGGAACACACGATGTAGATTTCCTCGGCCTTGCCGTCGCGGATGGGCATGGCGAAGCCGCCGCACACAACGTCGCCGAGCACGTCGTAGAACACGTAGTCCAGCTTCTGGTCTTCCTCGTACGCGCCAAGGGATTCCAGCATGTTGATGGAGGTGATGATGCCGCGGCCCGCACAGCCGACGCCCGGTTCGGGGCCGCCCGATTCCACGCAGAGGGTGGTGGAGTAGCCGGGCTTGCGGATATCATCGAGTTCCACGTCCTCGCCCTCGTCACGCAGGGTGTCGAGCACCGACTTCTGGGCCAGGCCGCCCAGCAGCAGACGGGTGGAGTCGGCCTTGGGGTCGCAGCCGACGACCATGACCTTGCGGCCCAGGGCTTCCGCGAGACCGGCAACGGTGTTCTGCGTGGTCGTGGACTTGCCGATGCCGCCCTTACCGTAGATGGCCACCTTTCTCATGATATCCTCCTGAAGATTCACGCCCGACCGGGTGTTGGATTGGCCGGGGTGTGTTCGCCGTGACTGGCGTGCCCATGCAACGACACGCATAGGGCAAACCCCGTGCCAGTGCGGCCATCACAACATAACACGTTGAAACAGCATGCTTTATTCGCACGACAGGGGGCCCGTACGCACGTCGGACGCGACACGGATGCAGCGACCATTTTGTCGCATGCGACAAATGCGTTGTTCCCGACAGGGTCGGAACGGGGCGTGGAGGAGACGATCAGGGGGTTGCAGCGGGGCAGCGGCAGGATTTGCGGCTCGCGGGTACGGCGCGGGCCGAAGCACCGGCACGGAGGGATGTGGTGCCGTGCCCGCGCGCGCAATGTGCCGGATCGCAAGGAAAAGCAGCGACACGCTTGCGGGGGACGAACCGCACGGCTCCTGAAAACGCCCGGCACGGAGAAGGGAAGTCCCGGGCCTGCGCCGCCATGGGCGGTCCGGTTGGCATCGACGATGCATGAACAGGGCGTCCGGTTCACGCGGATGTCCGCCCCGCCCTTTTCCTCCGCCGTCACCCACACCAGAACCTGCGGGGCCGGGGCGGCTCCGCCATTCTTCGGGGAGGCCGCATGCTGCTCGACACCACCCTGCGCGAAGGAGAACAGTCCTTCGGTACCTATCTGTCCATGACCGACCGCGAGCGCGTCCTGCGCGGCCTTGCCGCCGTGGGCGTGCCCGAGGCCGAAGTGGGCTGGGCCGGACGCGACGACCTTGCGGACATGCTGGCCCTGTCGGCCCGCGTGGCCCCCGG
>NZ_VSMK01000126.1 GCF_011682075.1 Nitratidesulfovibrio liaohensis | reverse complement strand
TGCCCAGGCGCGGCGCCAGCCACGCCTCGCGCAGGGCGCCATTGGTGATGGCGGCGGCACACAGCGCGCACCAGCAGGCCGTGGCAATGCGAAGCGGGAACATGTCGCCTCCGTGATCGTGGAAAAGGGTCAGGCCGGTGGCCATGGCGCGGGCGGCGCATCCGGCCAGCCCCTCAGGTGGGCATGCCCCAACGCGAGGCCGCAGACAAGGCCTGCGCGGCAATGCGCCCACCGTGCGCCAGTGTCCGGGCCCGGTCCGGTGAGTGCGGCGGCCGTGCGCCCCAGGGAATACTCCCGGGTCGATATATGTGACTGGGTGAAACCCGTATTTTTTGGGTAGGGTGGCGAGGGAGGAGGTGGTCGCTCTGTGAATGTGCCGAAATGATTGTGCAAAATCATGAGGTGCGACTCCGTGTGCTTGGGGTGGCACATTGACACATCCGTTATGGTGGGTCACTGCTATAGACATATGAAAGCCAAACCCGCTGTGAAGCGGGGACGGAAAGCCACGGATCTCGCGTAGAGACAGCCGGGTTGCCTGCGTCGGTGAGCAGTGCGTCTGCGCGGCCCGTGGCACCATCCCTTGGGGGGGATATGCTGACGGGCGTTTTTGTTCTTGTGGTGGACCGCAACCCCATGTCCGCATTCATGTGCGAATGGGAACTGCGCAAGCGCGGCGCGGAAGCCTTTGTGGTGCGCAGGGTGCAGGACGCCCTGCCCGCGCTGGATACGCATCGCTTCGACTTTGCGCTGGTGGACGTAGGCACCATGGAGAACGATGCGGACCGCGCCACCCTGCACGAAAGCCTGACCAGAAACGGCGTGCCCTCTCTGTTGATGACACGCCGCAGCCAGACCTGTTCCGAACACCAGGTCTCTGCCTGCGCCTTGCAGGACAGCCTGCGCCTTGCGGCGGAAGCGGTAAGCTGCATCGCCTACTGCGTGCTGAGCATGGGCAAGCAGGTGACCGCCCGCTTCAGCTGAACTGCACCGGCCAGCGCCCGGCAAGGCGCGTGCATCCTTCCTGCGGCGTCGCCGTCATTCCGCCGCCCGCCGCCCCGCCGCCATCGTAACCCGCCCCGCCGCGCCGCCATCGTGGCACCCCGCCACCTCGCCATGGTGACGCATCCTGCCGTGTCTTGTCGTATCTTGCCCGCCTTGCCATGGCTTGCCGCCACTTCGACCTGCCCTGTGCCATTGCGTTGCATCGCGCCATTCCGACTGGTTCGTTCCGCCTTTCATCAGGTCGGCATTCCTGTACTGTCGCCACGTTAAAATATTTCTAGACTTATTGTGGAACGGACCGCTCCGGGGTATTGCGCAGGCATCGCCATGCAGTTTCCGTTGCTGCCGCCGCAGGCCGCCGTGCCGTGTCCGGCGCCCGGCGCAACCCGGCAGGTCGCAACCATCCGGCCAGGCCCGCAACGGACTGCCGGGGCACGAACATCAGTAGACCGCGATGCGCGCCGCCAGCGCACCCGGCCACGGGGGAAAGCGTGAGACCCAGCAAGACAGTTCTGGCCCTGGCCGGGCCGCTGCTTACGGTGGTCGTGGCGGTGGCACTGTTTTTCCTGTCGCGCCACGGCGTGCAGGTGTACAACCCGGCGCTGCTGTTCGTTGTGGTCATCGTGCTGGCGGCGTACCTGGGCGGGCACGCATCGGGCCTTGCCAGCGTGGGGCTGACCCTGGTGTACGTGCTGCTGACCTGGTCCACCGGGTTCGCCACGTTCGTCTATTCGGAGTCCAGCGTCAGCCGTCTGGTGGTCTTTGGGCTGACCATGCCGATGGTCTCGCTGCTGGTGTCGTATCTGCAAAGCCGCAACCAGCGCATGCTGGAGTGGCTGCATGCCAAGGGCGAACGCCTGCGCGAGAGCGAGGCGCGCCTGCGCCGGGCCGAGTTGGTGGCGGGCATCGGCAACTGGGAGGTGGACCTGCGCATCGGCGCACTGGTCACTTCCGAAGGTGCCCGGCGCATCTACGGCATACCGGATGATTGCGATGTCTTCGAGGCCGTGAAGGCCATCCCCCTGCCGGAATACCGCCCCGCGCTGGACGCGGCCCTGCACGAACTGGTCACCCGTGGCGCGGAATACGTCATCGAGTTCAAGATCCGCCGCCCCTCGGACGGAGTGGTGGCCGACATCCAGTCGCGCGCCAAGTACGACGCCGAGCGGCACCGCGTGTACGGCACCATCAAGGACATTACCGAACGCAAGCGGGCGGAGCGCGAACTGATCGAGGCCAACCGCCAGGCCAACAGCGCCAGCGAGACCAAAAGCCTGTTCCTGGCCAACATGAGCCACGAGATACGCACCCCGCTCAACGGCATTCTGGGCGCGCTGCAACTGCTGAAGGCGGACCTGACCGACCCGGAGCACGCGGGGTACGTGAACATGGCCATCCGCTCGTCGCAGCGGCTGGCGCACCTGCTGACGGACCTGCTGGACCTGTCGCGGGTAGAGGCGGGCCGCATGCCCGTGGCCTGCGACCCCTTCGATCTGGCCCGGCTGGGCGAGGCCGTGCGCGAGCTGTTCCAGTTCGAACCGGGCGCGCGCGGCCTTTCGCTGGACGTGGATATTGCCCCCGGCCTGCCGCAGACCGTGTTGGGCGACGAGGGCAAGACCCGCCAGATACTGTTCAACCTTGTGGGCAACGCGCTGAAGTTCACCGAGCGGGGCGGGGTGCGGCTGAGTTTGTCGCCGCTGCCGTTCGGGCCCGGCAAGGCGGGGGGTGCGGGCACCAGCGGTGCCGCAACGGGTGGGAATGGCGCCGGTGTGCCTGCCGTATCGGGCGGGCCGGGCGAATCGGGCAAGTCAGGCGGGCAGGGCGTGGCTGGCGGAAAGGAGAACGCGGGCGGAGACGTGGCGGTCATCCTGTTCATGGTGCAGGACACCGGCAAGGGCATACCCGACGTCCAACTGCACAGCATCTTCGACCCGTTCACCCAGGGCGACAATTCGTATGTGCGGCGGCATCAGGGCGCGGGGCTGGGGCTTTCCATCGTGCGGCGGCTGGTGGCGTTGCTGGGCGGCACCATCTGCGTGGACAGCGAGGAAGGGCGCGGCACCACGTTCTGCGTGACCCTGCCCTTCCGCACGGCGGAGCGGTGCGAACTGCCGCCGGAAGTGGCGGATTGCCCGCCCCCGCCGCAGGACGGCGCGCCAGTACGGGTGCTGCTGGCGGAAGACGACGCCACCACCCGCATGGTGGGCCAGCGACTGCTGCAAAAGGCCGGATACCACGTGACCCTGGCCGTGGATGGCGACGACGCGCTGGCCCGGCTGGCCGCCGAAGATGTGGACGTGGTGCTGATGGACATCCACATGCCCAATACCGACGGCATTACCGCCGCCAGCACCATCCGCACATCCCCCCGTTTTGTGGACAAGCGCAATGTGCCCATTCTGGCCGTGACAGCCGCCGCCATGGCGGGCGACCGGGAACGCTTTCTGGCCGCCGGTATGGACGGCTACGTGGCCAAGCCCTTCGATATGGCCGACCTTGTCGAGGAGATCGAGTGTGCGCGGAAGAAGAGGCAGGTGTGTTGAGGGGGACACCATATGATATAGCAACGATAGGTTGTGAAAGTGTTCGATGAGAGGTGCTGCAGCAGGCAAACATGCGTGTGGGCCATGGTAGATTATTGGCTTACAACCCGAATCAATGGGATGGTGTTATTGTGTGCGCTGTTGTGAATAGGATTTATAAGTATAGAGCGATAAACATTCAGAATATTGAAAATTTGTGCGCTGATACGCTTTATTTTTCATCTCCATCAAGCTTTAATGATCCGTTTGAATGTGAACCGACTATTGAATCTGATTCCTCAAACGAAGAGCTTGAAAAAATACTATATGAGCTAATATTTGATAATGTTTACAAGGAATCGATGGATAGCTTAAAAAACATTAAGATCGAATCTAAATATAAAAATGAAGTGTCAAGGGATAAGGCTGATAAATTAGCTACATTTAAAATTAATGAATTGCGTTATCTTGCAACAGATGATGAATATGAAGAAAGTGTTGGCGTTAAAAATAACAGACTTCTTGCTTATGAGATACGCCGTGAGGTTTTAAAATGGGAGAGGAAGGGTATTTGCTGTTTCTCAACTTCTTGCAAAGATTCACTGATGTGGAGTCATTACGCGGATAGTCATAAGGGTATGTGTGTCGGCTATGATTTCAAAAGAAATCCAGTGCCACAGGTCTCCCGTGTAGAGTATGGAGGGGACAGAATTCTCAAAACAAGCACAATCAGAAAGGCCGTTCTGGAGAAAGACAGTGGCGCGAAATTAACCATTTATGATAAAATGTTTTTAAGAAAAGCTAGACAGTGGAGATATGAAAAGGAGTATAGGATATTTATGGGTCATGGACTGCAGGAGTCGCCGCTTCGGATGCTAGATGTAACATTTGGTATGCGAGCGTCTGGAACCGCGATGTATGCAGTTGTGTCAGCGTTAAGAAAAAGAGATAATCCCGTAAAGTTCTACATTGTTAATGAGGTATACGGTAAGTTCACACTTCAAAGGAAACGACTCGATGTTGATGAGCTTTTATCGAGTTATCCCCGTATAGCGCAGTCTGGATATGAAATTTTTGGAGAAGTATGCGATTGACGCAGCGAAAATTTTACCCCAACTCCTGCCCCATGCACTGCAACAACCCCAGACACCACGGACAGTCGCCGCACGGCACGGGTTCGCCGTAGCAGTCGGTTTCGAAGGTAGTGGTTTCTATGTCATCGCAAGGGTACACGTTGCAGTTGGTGCAGAACGGGTAGCCCTTGGCCGTCACCCTGTCCCGGAAGGCCCGGTACTCGGGGCCGTTCCACACGCCGATGATGTCCTGCCCCTGCGCGGGGCCGACAGTGCCGAAAAAGCGGGCCACCACCTGCTTCTGCATACCGTACATGTGGCAGTGGTAATCGCGCCACAGAAAGTAGCAGGGGGCCACCTTGCCGTCCCAGGCGATGAAGGCCCCGCCTTCGTCCACGGCGGGGCAGTGGCGCAGGTTGCGGGGGTGCAGGGCGGGCAGGCGTAGGTGCAGGCCGTATTGGCGGGCCACGGCCCGTGCGGCGTCGAACACCGCTTCCGCCTCGGGCACGTGGGCGTCGGCATCGCGCAGCAGGTTGTGCAGGTGCAAGGGCACGTCTGCCTCGCGCGCGGCCTCGGTCATTTCGCGGATGAAGCTGGTGATCCGCGTTTCCTCCTCGGTAAAGCGAAACCGCCACACCACGTCGAAGTAGCGGCGGATGTTTATGCCCTCCCGCTCGGCCCGCGCCTGCCATTCGCGGTAGAAGCGCATCGATTCTTCCGTGTTCGTGCCGAATACGGCCTGTTCGGACATGCCCGGGGCATAGGGCAGCACGTGCGAGACAATGGCAAAGTCCGCGCCGCGCTCTGCGGCCCAGCGCAGGGTGGCGGGCAGTTCGTTCAGGTTGTCGCGCATCACCACGAATTCCACGCCCACCGCAAGCGGCGAACCGGGCCGCGCAGCGCGCGCCGCCGCCAGATTGGCCAGCGCCCGCTCCATGTGGTCCACGTCGCCCCCGGCCCGGCAGGTGGAAAACAGTTCCGGCGAAACGGCGTCGATGGACAGGCATATCCTGTCCAGCCCGGCGGCCAGCAGCGCGTGCGCCCGGCTTTCCGTCAGCAGGTGCCCGTTGGTCTGAAAGCCCACCCAGCCTTCCGGCGGCATGTGCTGCCGGGCAAGGCGGATGAACGTTTCCAGGTTGCGGTGCAGCAGCGGTTCGCCCACGCCGTTCAGCACAAGGGCGTTCAGGTGCGGCATGACAGGCAGCAGGGCGGCATAGGTTTCCGCCGTCATGTCGCCTTCCGGTGCCCTGATGACGGAAGAATGCTTCACGCACATCCGGCAGTGCAGGTTGCAGCGCGAGGTAACCTCTACGAACAGCTTGCGCGGATAGGGCAGCTGGGCGTCCTGCTGCGGGGCCGCTTCGGGCAGGCGGGCGGCAATGGCGGTTGTGGGCATGGGGGGCCTTTGCGGGAAGACACCGCGTCAGGTGGGCGGTTGTCGGCACGGAATGTGCGTATTTGGCAATTTAGCCAAGCAGTCCGGAGGCGTCAATGCCGCCTGTGCCGCCCCTTGTGACGCGGTCTGCCGGGCGGCGAGGGAGAATGCGGGATGCGCCGGGCAGGGGGCAACCGTCCTTTCCCCGTGCGGGCAGGCCTTCCCCGCCGCCATGCGGCCCGCCCCTTGCCCGCCCGGCCCCCCTGTCCCCAGTGCATCCCGGCATTCCGCCC
>NZ_VSMK01000125.1 GCF_011682075.1 Nitratidesulfovibrio liaohensis | reverse complement strand
CACCTTGCCGTCGCGCGGGCGGGGCCAGCGAAGCGGCGGCACGCCCCGGTCGGTCGCGTGCGCGAGCCGCGCGGGACATGCCGCCATCATAGCGTACTTTTCAGTGAAGGGCGAGGCCGGTGCGGTGCGCTGGTGCATTCCTGCGCCAGCATTTTCCCAAACGAGGATTTTCGTCCGTTGGCAAGGAAAACGAGCCTGCCATGAGGGAGTGCCTCAGCCGTTGGGTGAGCGAAGCGAACCTTACGGATGAGGACCGCAACGCGTACTCTTATCGTATTCGACCGAGCCTTAGCCGTTAGGCGAGCGCGCAGCGCGAGTCTTACGGATAAGGACAGCAAAGCCATGGCAGGCGAAGTTTGACCGCTCTGCGCTCGATGCCCGTAAAGCTCGCAGACTCGCTTGACGGGCACGCTGCGCGTCCTTCGGATCGGTCAGCCAACGGACGAAAAGACCGTTTGGGCTAGCCGAAGAGAACCTTCGCCACCTTGTCCAGCGCAATCATCAGCGTGTCGTCGGACACCGCGTACGAGAAGCGCAGGCAGGCATCGTCGCCAAAGGCCGCACCCGGCACCAGCGCCACGTTGGCCTGCTCCATGATGTGCGTGCACAGGCTGGCCGAATCGGGCAGGGCCGGGGTGAACAGGGCGCGCATGTCCGCGAACAGGTAGAAGGCGCCGTCGGGCTTGGGGCAGACCACCCCCGGCCACGAGGAAACCACCCCGTGGGCCAGGTCGCGCCGACGGCGGAAGGCCTTTTTCATTTCCTCCACCGCGTCGTAGGGGCCGCTGAGGGCGGCCAGCGCCGCCTTCTGGGCCACGGAGCAGATGTTCGAGGTGGACTGGCCCTGGATCTTGGTCATGGCCTTGATCAGGTCGGGGTGGGCCAAGGCGTAGCCCACGCGCCAGCCGGTCATGGCAAAGGTCTTGGCCAGGCCGTTGACCACCGCCACGTTCTCGGGGTGGCGTTCCCACCAGTCGCACACGCTGACGGCTTCCGCCGGTTCGTACACGAGGCGGTCGTAGATTTCGTCCGACACCACGAACAGGTCGCGGGCGATGGCCCATTCCATGATGGCATCGGTTTCCGCGCGGGTATAGCAGGCCCCCGTGGGATTGGAGGGCGAATTGAGCAGCAGCACGCGGGTCTTGGGGGTGACGGCGCGGTCCAGTTCTTCCGGCGTGACCTTGAAGCCGCGTTCCGCCGGGGACGCCACGAACATCGGCACGCCGCCCGCCAGTTCCACCAGCGCGGGGTAGCTCACCCAGTAGGGGGCGGGCACCAGCACTTCGTCGCCGGGGTTGAGCAGGCACTGGAACAGGTTGTACAAGGCCTGCTTGCCGCCGTTGGTGACCACCGTGGCTTCCATGGGGGCTTCCACCCCGTAGAAGCGGGCAAAGTAGCCGCACACCGCCTGACGCAGTTCGGGAATGCCCGGCACCTGGGTGTAGCGGGTAAAGCCTTCGTCGATGGCGGTCTTGGCCGCCTCGCGCACGTGTTCCGGGGTGGGGAAGTCTGGCTCGCCCACGGCAAGGCTGACCACCTGCACGCCCTTGGCCTTGAGCTCCAGCGCCTTGGCGTTGACGGCCAGGGTGGCCGACGGCTTGATGCGGGTGAGACGGTCGGAGATTCTCATTACGGTGCGTCCTGTTCGCGTGGTAAGGTGTGCGCTGCCGCCTGCGTGCCACGTGTCGCGCAGGGCACGAAAGGCACGGGGGCACGGCGGGCGCGCATGAGAACATCGTGCGCAGGGCGGGCTTTCGGCGTTCCTGCTCTTGGCGGCTGGTTACCAGCTTACGGGGCGGCTGTAAATTGCGGAAACATCAAAACATACCGGCAGGATGCACGGGCAGTTGGCCGTGCCGTGGCGCACGGTGCGCACCATGCGCCAACCTGCCGTAAGGAAAGACGATGTCGGGCGAAGCAATGCACCGTGAAAAAGACGGAGCCACAGGGGCGCGGGCCGAAGCTGGTGCCGCGTCTGGTGGTGCCAATGGTGCCGGTGATGCCAATGGTGAGGACGTGCGGTGAATGCTGAACATGTCGTGAGTAAAGGGCATGCGGTGAACAAAGGACGTGAAGGGGGACGAATGGCCGGGGCCACGGGCAAAGCGGAGGGCAACCTGACGGATGATGTGCCGATCATGGGCACGGCGGGGTACGGCGCACCGCTGCTGCCGTTTCCGCCCGGCTGCGTCGTGGGCCGTTTTGTGCGGCGGGTAAAGCGGTTCAGCGTGGAACTGGAAGTGGATGGCGCGCCCCTGTGGGTGCACAGCAACAATTCCGGGTCCATGCTGGGGCTGATGCGCCCCGGCGCGGCGGTGCTGGCATCGCCTGCGGCCAACCCCGACCGCAAGCTGAAATATACCCAGGAACTGGTGCGCTGCGACGGTGACGGCCCGCGCGGCTTCTGGGTGGGGGTGAACACCTCCGTCCCCAACCGACTGCTGGAGGCGGCCTTCCACGCCGGGCGGCTGCCGTGGGCCGCCGGGTACACCACCCTGCGGCGCGAGGCCAAGCGCGGCGAAAGCAGGCTGGACGCCCGGCTGGACGGCCCCGGCCTGCCCACCCTGTGGGTGGAGTGCAAGAACGTGACGCTGGTGGAGGACGACGTGGCCGCCTTTCCCGATGCCGCCACTGAACGCGGTGCCAAGCACCTACGCGAGATGATGGACATTGTGGCGCGCGGGGAACGCGCCGCCGGGTTCTACCTTATCCAGCGGCCCGACGGGCACTGCTTCGGCCCGGCGGACTACATCGACCCCGCCTATGCCGCACTGTTCCACGAGGCCCGCGCGGCGGGCGTGGAAATTCACCCCCACCGCGCCCTTGTTGGCATGGCGGGGGTGGACATCGGGTGCGAGATGGCGGTGGTGGGGAGTTAACGGCTATTCCGACAAATGAATTCGCGTCAGCTTTGTTCGTCTTTGTTTGGGGAGACGATTGCAGCGGCGCTGCTGCTTGCTCCAAGTCCAATTGCGCCGGTGCCCGCAGATAATGAAGATGAGACAGATTCAACGGGAACTTGCACGGTACGTTGATAGGCAGAAACAAGGGTATCCCCCCGCATATGGGCGGATACGTTTTGGATCTTGGGAGTCAGTGTGTGCGTTGAATAGCGGGTTATTGAAAAAGCGTTTTTTAATCCACTGAAGAGGGATGCCACTGTCAGGGCGAATATGGGCATGGCTAGGATTAGGAGGCTGGTGTTTAGTATTCCGTGCTTGAAGTTTAAAAGGCGCATTCTGCATGCGTAACCTGTCGCAAGTAGCGCGTATAGTGAGCCTGTGAAATATATCCATGGCCCGATTCTTCCAAATATTTCGTCTGCGAAAAGCAATGTTGCCATAATGGTGCTGAGCACCGTTGTTCCAAATAAGTCCTTCAGTGTAATTATTGATCTGGCCACGTTGCCAATAATCCAGAGAAAGAGCAGAGGAACAAAGAGTATAGGGATGAACCGTGCACCGATTATGAGGATGATGCTGATGACGATATTTCCCAGTATCTCTTGTATGCCGCCCGACGAAATTATGAAAAGGACTATTGAAATAGCTGAAAAAATACAAACCCCAGCGAAGTAGTCCATAAACAGGCCGGGATGCATGATTTTGACCGCAAGGAGTGAATTGAGGTAACAGGCGAATGCAATGAATTTTCCTGTTTCACGTAAGGCGTTGCTAGCTAGCATCAGTCCCCCAGTGCTTAAGGTGTTGGGCTGCACAGGGGTTCTGTATGATATATATTGTAAATTGTCTATTTTTAATGGGGAGCTTGTTTTGCTTGCTGTGAATCGTTACGTCTCGCACGAGTGCGTGGAGAAGAGGAGTGGTCATCCGCAATTCTTCAGAATGGTGAGGGAGAAAGACGATGCACGCTGAACATGAAATATCCGTACGCGACGTAAGTGTTTCTTCGTTCGCTGCGGTTGGTGCTACGCAGACGACTCTGTGGCCTGCGTGTTCTGCCCCTTTTGCAACCGCTCCATGGCAGCCTGCTTGCGGGCCTCCCACACCTTCATGCCCACGCGGCGGCCAAGGTCGGACTGGCGGGCGCGCAGCAACGCCTCCGCCGCCTCGCGTTCGCCCTGCTGGTTGAGCATGGCGACCGATTCCAGGTCGCGCAGGTACTTTTCGCATTCGGCGATGATGCCGGACAGGTCGATGGCAGAAAGCTCTTCCGGCACGCGGACCGATTTGACCTTGCGGGGCATGGCGTTCTCCGTGGGGCGCGAGTGGGCGCGGGCACGATGGACAGACAAGCGGAACCGGACGGATGGCGGGCTGGCGCGGCGTGGCCGCTGGCAGACCTGCGCGGCGCTTGCCGAAGGCTTGCCGGAACGTGCGCGCCAAGTGGTCGATACACGTTCTGTCGTGCGGTCAGTAATACAGATGGTATCCGGAACGTCAACAGGGCACGGGGGCATTCCGGGGATAGAAAGACAGGATTTTCGGCTTTTCCGGGGGGGCGCTTCCCACTGCGGGGGGTATGGCGGGATGGGGAAGCGTCCGGATTCCCCCCGTGGTCCCACCTGAGAACCTTTTGGATGTGCCGCCATGGCTGACGGGCCGTGCCCCGCCGTTGCGACGGGGGCAGCTTCTGCCCGGTGGTTTCCGTCCGTTCGGTCCGGTTTGTCCTGCCTCTTTCCTGTCCGGCGTGCCCCGAAGGGCGGTCCATTCGGCCTGTTTCGCACCCCGCGCGGCTTGACGGGCCGCGTCCCACCGCGTATGGGGCCTGTTCCGCCATGCCGGCCAGGATTTCCGGGCCGATGCAGGCCCGACGCGCACCGATGGGTCCGGATGCACCCGGATGCACCCGGACGCGCACGCACTCACGGCGCAGCAGGCCGATTCGACCCCTGCGGCCCCGGCATCGGCAGGCGCGGGCGGTGCCCGCATCCTTCTTACTCCATGTTTCATGTCGCCGGGGCGTGCCCGTTGCAGGCGGTACCGGCCAATCCGGCCTGCGCCCGATCCGCGCCCGGCTCGCGACTGGCCTTGTGCCCGTTCGAGCCCGGCCCGGCATTGATCGCCGCACCCCGCACGTCCGCCAAATTTTCCCGCCGTTCCTTGACGCACGGCCCGTGCTGTGGAACATGCGGCGGAGAACACGACTTTTTTTCCGCAAGGAGCATATATAATGACCAAGACCGAACACCGCTGCGGCTGGGTTGCCCTGCTGGGGCCGCCCAACGCGGGCAAGTCCACGCTGCTCAACTCTGCGCTGGGCCACAAGGTGGCCATCGTCACCCCGCGCGCCCAGACCACCCGCAACCAGATCGTGGGCATCCTGTCCGAGCCGGACGCGCAGGTCATCTTCATGGATACCCCCGGCATCCACCAGCAGCGCGGCCGCATGAACAAGATCCTGCTGCAGACGGCGTGGCAGTCCATGCACAGCGCCGACGTGATCCTGGTCATGCTGGACGCGGACCTGTACATCAAGAAGCCGGACTTTCTCGAAAACGACGTAAAGCCGCTGATGGACGCCGTGGCGTCCGAAGAGCGCCCGGTCATCGTGGCCGTGAACAAGGTGGACCTGTTCCGCGACAAGTCGAAGATGCTGCCCCTGTTCATAGAGCTGCAGAAGCTGTGGCCGAAGGCAGAGGTGTTTCCCGTCTCGGCCCTGACGCGCGACGGCCTGCCCGAACTGGTCAAGCTGCTGAAGTCCAAGCTGCCCGTGGCCCCGGCCATGTACCCGGAAGACCAGCTTTCCACCCTGCCGGTGCGCTTCATGGCGGCGGAAATCGTGCGCGAAAAGCTGTTCCTGGCCCTGCGTCAGGAACTGCCCTATTCCGTGGCCGTCGAAATCGAGAAGTGGGATGAAGAAGAAGGGCGCGACCTTGTCACCATCCACGCGGTGATCTACGTGGGCCGCCCGTCGCACAAGTCCATGGTCATCGGCAAGGCCGGGGCCACCATCAAGGATCTTGGCACCAAGGCCCGCGTCGATATCCAGACCCTGCTGGAAAAGAAGGTGCATCTTGAACTGTGGGTCAAGGTGCGCGAAGGTTGGACAGAGGACGTGGGCTTTCTGCGTTCGCTGGGTCTGGCCGACGAATAGCGACGCATCACCGGCAGGCTGGCTCCGTATGGCCCCTGCCGGGCCGCCGTCGACGGTTTTCGCGCCGTCCGTCCGCCGTTTGTCGTGCGGCGGGCGGCGTTCACGCTTTTTGCCCCCCGGGATGATGTCATGCCGCACGATATTGCAGCCGCCTCCGCCTTTCTGCCGCCCGAAGCCGCACAGACCCTGCTGGACCGCTGGGCCGCCGTGCGCGCCCGCGTGGATGGCGCCGCCCGCGCCG
>NZ_VSMK01000124.1 GCF_011682075.1 Nitratidesulfovibrio liaohensis | reverse complement strand
GCTGCGGGCCGCTGCTGGTGGCGCGCGAGCCGTTGTCGCCCGCCGATCTGGCCGGGGCGCGGGTGGCCATACCGGGGCGCATGACCACGGCCAACCTGCTGCTTTCCCTGCACGGCACGCTGCACGGCCCGCGCGAGGAAATGGTGTTCGACCAGGTCATGCCCGCCGTGGCTTCCGGCAAGGCCGACTGCGGGCTGGTCATCCACGAGGGGCGGTTCACCTACGGCGCCCATGGCCTGCATTGCGTGCTGGACCTGGGCCAGTGGTGGGAATCCGCCTACGGGTTGCCCCTGCCGCTGGGGGCCATTGCCGCGCGGCGCGACCTGGGCGAGGCCACCATCCTTGCCGTGCAGGACGCCATCCGGCGCAGCCTGGAATACGCCAACGCCAACCCGGCGGCCTCGCGCGGGTGGATACGCGAACACGCCCAGGAAATGTCCGACGAGGTCACGGACAGCCACATCCGCACCTTCGTGAACGACTTCAGCCTGGACCTGCGCGACGAGGGCCGCGCCGCCATTCGCGCGCTGCTGGAAAAGGCCACCGCCATCTCCGGCGGCGCAGGCAGGGGCCTGCCCGATCTGCCCCTGTTCGCCTGAGGGGGATGGCATTGACAATCACTCCGGGGCATCATAGCTCAGTATAATACTGGGCGAACGCTCAGCGACATGCCGCCGGGGGCGTCCAGGGGGGCCGGCATGACCCTCCGCAGGGGGGAAGGGCGTGACGGGTGCCTGCCACCGAAAACGCGCACGGCAGGGCAAGCGCCGGGCGTTTCCTATAGTCGGGGGAACCCATGATGCTGCCATGGGGTTTGCTGCCGCACCGATCCATGCCGACCTTGCGCATGGTCGTGGTCATGGCGCTGACGTTGCTGGGGCCTCCGGCAGCCGGAAGCGCCACGTCTCCCGTGGTGTTGTGCAACGACGAGCATTTTCCCCTTTCCTACCGTGACGACGCCGGACGGCCCGCCGGGCTGTATCCGGAAATCCTGCGTGAAGCCGTGCGGCGGTCCGGCGTGCAACTGGACATTCGCGTGGCCCCGTGGACGCGAGCCCTGCGCTCGCTGGAAACGGGCGAGGCGGCCCTGGGCGGAGCCTTTTCCACCACCCGTGCGCGCGGGCAGTGGCGGGTCAGCCTGCCCCTGCACCTGGAGCGCATCGTGGCCGTGCTGCCGCGGGAGTCCACGGTCACTGCCACGCGCGTGGCCGAGTTGAAGCCGTATCGCACCTGCATCGTGGAAGGGTGGAACTACGGCCCGCCGCTGGATGGTGCCCTGGTGGACGGGGGCTGGAACCTGGATCCCGCGCCCAGCGAGGCCTTGTGCCTGCGCAAGCTGGAAGCGGGCCGGGTGCAGGTGGCGCTGGTGGGCGAAGTTGGCGCCCTGCGCCTGTCGGACCCCGCCGTGCTGACGCGTACGCGCACGGCCCTGGTGGGGCTTGAACTGCCGGTGCACGTGTTCTGGCCGCTCACCGTGCCGGACGAGACGGTGCGCCGCATGGACGTGGCCCTGCGCCACATGGACGAGGACGGCACCCTGCGCCGCATCGTGCAGCGCTACCTGGAGCCGTGACGGCCATTTTTCGGGCTGCTGGAAATGTTTCCGCCACAATGGCAACGCCGCCGATGTCACGCGACATCGGCGGCGTTGCCATTGTGGCGGCATGGTCGTCGGGGGAGGCGCACTTTCGTCGTGGCAGTTCTTTCGCCGGGGAGGCGTGTCGGTGGGGGCCGGATCGCAGGGCGACCTTTTGCGATGGCCGGGTACCGATGCCATCGCCAGGGCAACGGGTCTGCCTTTCCCGAAAAAGGTGGGAACCGCCCCCGGCGCGGCCTGTGCCTGCCGGTGGCGGTTCCCGCCGCCGCGTGATGCGACATGAATCCCTGCGGCGACCAGGATTCCGGGAAGGCCCATGCGGAATGGATATAGTGTAAGAAGTATTGCTTTGCCTGCCGTTGCGCTGCCCCCGTCGTCAATGGGCGAAACGCGAAAAAGCCCGGCCATGGGCCGGGCTTTCATCGGGTCTGTCGGTGGGTAAGGGGCGTGTGCGTGCGTGTGGCGGGACGTGCGGCGGGGCCGCGCGGGCTACTTGGCGAAGCCCACGGCGCGGCGTTCGCGGATGACCGTGACCCGGATCTGGCCGGGGTAGGTCAGGTTCTTTTCGATCTTGCCCGCAATGTCCTTGCACAGCATGTAGGTCTGGTCGTCGTCCACGTTGTCGGAGTTCACCATGACCCGGATCTCGCGGCCCGCCTGAATGGCGTAGGCCTTGGCCACGCCCTCGAAGCCGGTGGCGATGTTCTCCAGGTCTTCCAGCCGCTTCACGTAGTTTTCCAGCAGTTCCTTGCGGGCGCCGGGGCGGGCGCCGGACAGACCGTCGGCGGCCTGCACCAGCACGGCCAGGGCCGACTTGGGCGGGGTATCCTCGTGGTGGGCGGCGATGGCGTGGATGATTTCCTTGCTCTCGTTGTACTTCTTGGCGATGTCCGCGCCGATGATGGCGTGCGGCCCTTCCACCTCGTGGTCCACGGCCTTGCCGATGTCGTGCAGGAGGCCCGCGCGCTTGGCCTTCTTGATGTCCATGCCGAGTTCGGCGGCCATCATGCCACACAGGGCGGCCACTTCCAGCGAGTGTTGCAGCACGTTCTGCGAGAAGCTGGTGCGGTACTTCAGCTGGCCCAGCAGGCGCACGATGTCGGGATGGATGCCGTGCACGCCCGCGTCGAAGGTGGCCTGTTCGCCCACCTCGCGGATCTGCACATCAAGCTCCTGCTCGCACTTGCGCACGATGTCCTCGATGCGCGCGGGGTGGATGCGCCCGTCCTGGATCAGCCGTTCCAGGGCCATCTTGGCCACCTGGCGGCGCAACGGACTGTAGGCGGAAAGGATGACCGTCTCCGGGGTGTCGTCGATGATCAGGTCAACGCCCGTGGCCGCTTCCAGCGCGCGGATGTTGCGCCCTTCGCGACCGATGATGCGGCCCTTCATGTCTTCGCTGGGCAGGGTGACGGCGGTCACCGTCTGCTCGCCCACGTAGTCGCCCGCGTAACGCTGGATGGCGTTGGCGATGATTTCCTTGGCCTTGCGGTCGGCGGTTTCCTTCGACTCGGTTTCGATGAGCCGGATCATCTTGGCGGCTTCGTGACGGGTGCGCGATTCGATGTCTTCGAAAAGACGCGACTTCGCCTCTTCGGCGGTCAGGCCGGATATTTCCTGGAGGCGGCGTTCCTGTTCATCGATGCGGGAGGAAATCTGTTCCTCCATGTCGGCCAGATGACGTTCGCGACGGGTCAGCTCTTTTTCTGCGGCCAGCACTTCGTGCTCCTTTTCGGTGGCCTTTTCGAGCTTTTCCTCCAGGCGTTCGCCCTGTTCCTGCATCTTGCGGTCACGCGCCTTCAGTTCGCGCTCGCGTTCCTTGAACTCGTGTTCCAGTTCGCGTTTCTGGTGAAAGATTTCGTCCTGGCCCTGGAGCAGTATCTCCTTTTTCTGGGCCTGCGCTTCCTTGCGGGCTTCCTCGACGATGCGCTTGGCGAGTTCGTTGGCATCGGCGATGCGCTTGGAGCTGATGTAGCGGTGCAGGGCATAGCCCGATGCCGCGCCGATGATCGCTCCCACGACGACGTAGATGATTTCGATGAGCCCCATACTGCAACTCCCGTTATGGTGTCGGACCAGCGTCCGATGTAGCGTCCGGCAATCGGGCCGGGCGCGCCGTTGGGCCGCGCGGGCCGCCCCCGGAGGGAACGGCGGTCAGTGCCGCGGCGTCAAGACGCACCAAGTCACCGTGCCGATTCCATGAGCACGGGGAAGACGGGAGCTCGGGCAAGGAGGGGACGGACGGTCGCATCGCCGGGGTCCGCGCACTCTTGTGCTAAACGCGGATTCCCCGACGGGCGGGCCTTGTTGGGGGCGAGGGGGCATGAGCGAGCCCCGGAGCGCCGTGTGACGTGCCAAAGCAGGACCTGACTATGTCAGGGTGGGAACCTCGGGCGGGCCTTCAGGCTCCCCGGCGCGGGGCCGGGTATGCACACCGGTCCGCCGTACAGGTTCCCTGTTTTTTTCTTGTGAGGTCAGCGATGGCAAATCAATCACGCACACTCCAGGGATCGTTATGCATCCGCGCAACGGGAGTTACGCGGATTCCTCTATTTTCGCCAGCAGGGCTTCCATGCGGGTGCGCATTTCGTCCTTCTGCTGGGTAGACTGCAACAGGTCGTCCGCCAGTCCCAGAACCAGAAAGGTCAGCAGCTTCTCCTTGCTGAGCTGTCTTCCGTGGAACTTCAGTCTGTTGAACCGCTCTTCCACCAGGGCCTTGGCGGTTTCGACCCTTGCGGGGTCGGCCTCGGCCTTGAAGGAAACCTCAAGCCCCAGGACGGTGAGGTTGTATGTACGCATGGGGCCTCGACGCGCCTAGGCGCCGCCGGTTTGGTCCTTGAGGCGGAGCAGCAGCGCATCGATGCGCGTAAGCACCGCATCTTTCACGGCGCGCTCCTCGTCAAGGGCTTCCTTGAGGATTCGGTTCTCTTCCGCCAGCGCCGAAAGCCCGCCTTCGACCTCTTCCCGAAGGCGACTGTTCTCCTCGCGCAGGGTTTCGAGCTGCGACAGGAGCGCCGTGACGCGGGTTTCAAGCAGGTCAATCAGTTCCATGTCTGTTAACTAGCCGTTTCACGGCGTGAAATCAAGAGTTCCTGCGGCGCGGCAGGGTCGTCTGGCGGCCCCGCGCGATGGCCAGCGAATCGTCCGGAACGTCCTTGGTTATGACGGAACCGGCCCCCACCAGACTGCCCGCACCAATGGTTACCGGGGCCACCAGCGCGCTGTTGCTGCCGATGAAGGCCCCCTCGCCGATGACGGTCTTGTGCTTGTGCACCCCGTCGTAGTTGCAGGTGATGGTGCCCGCGCCGATGTTGGCTCCGGGACCCACCTCGGCGTCGCCAAGGTAGGTCAGGTGGTTGGCCTTGGCCCCCTTGCACAGGCGGGCTTTTTTCATTTCCACGAAGTTGCCGACGCGTGCGCCTTCCTCCATCACCGCGCCGGGGCGCAGGCGGGCGTAGGGGCCCACCACGCAGTCGGGGCCGATTTCGGCCTTTTCCACGTGGCTGAAGGGGTGCACGGTGGCACCTTCGGCCACCACGGCGTCGCGCAGCCAGCAGTGCGAATGGACAACGGCCCCGCGCGCGATGCGCGACGCCCCGTAGATTTCGCAGGGGCCGTATATCTCCGCACCCGGCTCAAGCACGGCGCGCGGGCTGATGCGCACGGTTTCCGGCGCATGGATGAGCACGCGCTTTTCTATCCAGTTCAGGGCGATGCGCGCGCGCACCAGGGCTTCGGACCGGATCAGTTCCGCCGGGTCGTTGACGCCCAGCAGGTTGGGGTCCTGCCCGCATTCCACGCCGATGACGTCCATGCGTTCCGCCACGGCCAGGCCCACCAGGTCTGTGATGTAGTATTCGCCGCTCTTGTTGGCGTTGGTAAGGCGCGGCAGCAGTTTTTCCACCGCGTCCATGCGCAGGCAGTAGATGCCCGCGTTGATCTCGTCCGGTTCCGGGCCGTACAGGGTTTCGTCGTAGTCCTTGGCCTCCACGATGGCCACCACGCGGCGGTTGTGGCGCACCACGCGGCCATACGCGCCGGGGTCGGGCAGGGTCAGGGTCATGAAGGCCACGTCAGCGTCCATGGCTTCCTTCAGGAAGGTGGCCACGGTGGACGTGGGCAGCAGCGGGGTATCGCCGTTGACGACCACCACGCGCTCAAGACCCGCGGCCTTCAGTTCTTCCCAGGCGGCCTGCAGGGCGTGCCCGGTGCCCAGCTGTTTTTCCTGCACCACGAAGCGGTGGTCCTCTCCCTTGAACGCCTCGCGCACCATGTCGGCCTTGTGGCCGATGACGGTCCACAGGTTGCCGCCGAACAGCGGCTCCAGCGCGTCGTACACGAAGCGCAGCATGGGTTCGCCCAGAATGGACTGCAATACCTTGGGCTTGTCGGAATGCATGCGGGTGCCCTTGCCCGCTGCCAGTATGAGAGCGCCGGTGATGGACGCCATGGTTCCTCCGTCACGAAGGGGTGTTTTTCGGGGGTGCGCGCCGGGAGACGGCGCGTCGTCCGGTTTCTAGCCCCCCGTGCGGGGGCTGTCCAGTGGGAAGGGCTGGGGAATGGCCCGCATTCCGGAATGGCGTGTGCCCCGGCAGGGCCTTTGCCGGGCAGACCCTGGCCGCGCCCCGGCAGGACCCGCCCCGAAAGGACCCGCCACGAAGAGGCCGGGCCACGGAGCATTCGGGCACACCGGGGGAGGCGCGGCGTTCGGGCGGGCGGGTCCGCACG
>NZ_VSMK01000123.1 GCF_011682075.1 Nitratidesulfovibrio liaohensis | reverse complement strand
CGAGAAGGCCCCCACCATGGCCGACTGGCGGGCCAGCAGTTCCGCGCCGTCGGCCACCAGGTCGCTGAGGCGCAGAAAGGCGCGCAGTACGTCGGCATCGGGCACGATGAGCCTGCGGAAATCGGGCGGGCCGGCATCGCGCCCGCCCAGTTCCACGGCCACGCGGTGCAGCCAGTGCGGGGCGGCGTAGAACATGCGGTAGGTGGCGGGCACACCGCGTTCCGGCTCGCCGCTGTGCACCTCGCCGGGGTTGAACAGGCAGACCTGCCCGCCCACCACCACGGAGTTGCGCCGGGAACGGCCATGGCAGTAGTTGGCCCCTTCCTCCATCAGGCCCACGGCGTACTGGTCGTGGGAGTGTTTGGGGAAGGTGTGCGCGCTGCGGAGCACCCGGTTGGTTTCCAGGCCGTCCAGATCGTCGCTGCGCCAGTAGCGCACGTTTTCGAGGGGCTGTCGCATGCCGGGGTCCGTGGTCGTGCGGGGCGTTGGGGTGTGTGCGGGGGGGGGCTGACCGTGCAGCCGGGGAAAGGGAGAACCGTGCCTGTAGGTGGAGTCTGCCGGGTTTCGCCAGTGGGGTATTGCAGGAAATTGCGGTTGGGGTGGGTGGGGTAGGGGCGGTTGTTGGCCTTGCCTAGCGCGGACACGCTGCCTGCAAAATCCGTCTGTTGCCGCCGGACGGCGTTGCCACGAAGTTTTTCTGCTCACGTACATGAGTACAGCGTTGCTTTCGCCATCCGTAAGAATCGCGCGTTGCGCTCGCCCAACGGCTGCCGATCTGCGCGAAAAAACTTCGCGGCGCCTTGTCCGGCGACAAAACTCGTAATTTCTTGCATCGCGTCCGCACCAGCCCCCCCCGCGCGAAAAGACCGGCTCGGGATATAAGGAAAAAAGGCAATCATGCGGAACCTTCGGAAACAGGCGCTGAGTTGCGCTAGGGAACGGGAACTTCCCAACAGTGTACCCGCATCTCTGCAGTGTCTTCGCGCTGACGAAAGCCTGCCTCGCCTCTTCGCCCCCCTTACCGGTACGCCTTCTCGAAAATCGCGATCACCGCATCCTCGCGCAGGTCCACCGGGGTGACGGCGAACAGTCCGCCCATGGTTTCGCGCGCATTGCGGGCCAGGGCGGGTATCTCCTCGCGGGTCACCCCGTAGTCGGACATCTTCAGGCCATCCAGCCCCACGGCGGCGATGAGCTTGCGCAGCGCCGTGACAAGGGCCAGCCCCTGCTCGCGCAGTTCCATGCCCTCGATGTCCTCGCCCATGGTCACGGCAAGGTCGGCGCAGCGCTTGGGCTGGAAGCGGGCCATCACCTCGAAGTAGGGCAGGGACAGCATCACCAGCCCCGCGCCGTGCGGCAGGGCCGGGTGGTGGGCCGACAGGGCGTGCTCCAGCGAGTGGTGCGAGATGCACGACGACAGCGACTCGCACAGCCCCGCCGCCGTGGACGCCCACGCCAGCATGGTGCGCACCTGCACCGAGTTGCCGTCCTTCACCGCCTGCGGGAGGAACTGGGAAATCAGGCTGACCGCCTCCAGCGCCAGCAGGTCGCTGGAGGGCTGGCGCGCCGTGGAAAGGTACGCCTCCGCCGCGTGGAAGAAGGCGTCCATGCCGGTCATGGCGGTCACCGCCGGGGGCACGCTGACCATCAGCATGGGGTCCACGATGGACAGCGCCGGGTAGGTGGAATCATCGCCCCAGCCGATCTTTTCGTTGGTGTCCTCGCGGGTGATCACCGTCCACGGGTCGGCCTCGGTGCCGGTGCCCGCCGTGGTGGGAATGGCCACCACCGGCAGGGCCGGGCGTTCCGGCCGCTTGCGCCCGCCGGTGCCGCTCTGGATGTAGTCCCAGTACGAGCCGGGGTTGGCGGCGGCAAGGGCGATGGATTTGGCGGAATCGATGGTGCTGCCCCCGCCAAGGCCCAGCACGAAGTCGCAGCCTTCGGCGCGGGCCAGCGCCGCGCCCTCGTCCACGTGGATCAGCACGGGGTTGGGCTGGATCTTGTCGAAGACCACCGTGGCGCAGCCGTTCTGCGCCAGCAGGGCCAGCACCTTGTCCAGATGCCCGGTGCGCCGCATGGAGCCGCCCGCGCTGATCACCACCAGCGCCTTGCGGCCCGGCAGGCGGGTGCGGCCAAGCTCGGCCAGCCTGCCCGCGCCGAAGATGATGCGGGTGGGCATGTGGAAGGTGAAGTCGAGCATGGCGATCTCCTTGGGCTGTGCGCGGTGGCGCGGTGGGGGGGGCGGCCTGATTCCGGCAAGACGTCAGCCGGATGTCAGCAAGACTCCAGGCAGGCTCCTGCAGGCTCCGGCGGACGCCGGGGTGCCGGGCGACCGTGGGCGGGTGACCGGTCTGGCGTCCGGGTGCAGGCAAGGCAGGCCGAGGGGAAAAACGTCCGCGCGCCGGTCCGGAACGGTTCCGCAAGCCTCCTTTCGGGGCGCGGTGACCGGCGCGCGGGATGGATGTGTCGTCGCTGCGTCCGGCTACTTTTCCAGAAACGCCGTGTACGCAAGGCGCGTGGCGTACAGGTCGGCCACGCTGGCAAGTTCGAACGGGCTGTGCATGGACAGCACCGCCGGGCCGAAGTCGATGATGTCCATGCCGTAGGCGGCCAGGTACATGGCCACGGTGCCGCCGCCCCCGCCGTCCACGCGGCCAAGTTCCGCCATCTGCCACGGAATCTTGCGACCGTTCAGCACGCCGCGCAGCCAGCCCACGTATTCCGGGTGGGCGTCGTTTGCCTCGTACTTGCCCCGGTGGCCGGTGAATTTGCAGAAGCACGGGCCGTGGCCGATGACGGCGGCGTTGAGCTTTTCGTGCAGTTCCTGCCAGTCGGGGTCGATGGCGGCGTGCACGTCGGCGGACAGGGCGCGGGTGGTCAGCATCACGTCGCTGAAGCGGGCGGCGGGCTGCCACGCGGCGATGAGGTCTTCGATGCAGTATTCGAAGAAGCGCGACTTGGCCCCGGTGGAGCCTTCCGAGCCGATCTCCTCCTTGTCCCAGAATAGCACGCACTGCGGCTGTTGCGGATTTTCCGCCGCCAGCAGGGCTTCCAGCGCGGCGAACACGCAGATGCGGTCGTCCTGCCCGTAGCCGCCGACGAGGGAGCCGTCGAGGCCCACGTAGCGGGCGGGACCGGCGGGCACGGCCTGCAATTCCGCGGAGTACAGGTCTTCCTCGCGGATGGCGTACTTTTCGTGCAGCAGGGACAGCATGCGCGCCTTGATCGGATCCTTGGGGGCTTCCTTCTTGGCGGTGCTGTCGGAGGAGGTGGCGTTGCCGTTGGCGGCTACGGGCGCGGCGGCCGCATCGGCAGGGGCGGCGGCATCACCGGCGGTTTCTTCGGTCACCGGCTTCGGCATGGGGCGGTGCCCCAGCACGATGTTCAGCTTCTCGCCCTCGAAAGCGTCGGCGATGGTCTGCCCGGCCTGCTTCTGGGCCAGATGGGGCAGCAGATCGGCGATGGTGAACACTGGTTCCGCCGGGTCTTCGCCCAGGGTGATGCGCACCGATTCGCCGTTTTCCTTCACCACCACGCCGTGCAGGGCCAGCGGACGGGCCAGCCACTGGTACTTGCGGATGCCGCCGTAATAGTGGGTCTTGGCCTGGCCGATGCCCGCCTGTTCCTGCAGCGGGCGCTGCTTCAGGTCCAGGCGGGGGGTGTCCGCGTGCGCGCCGATGAGCCGCAGCCCCTGCGAAAGCGGGGCGCGGCCCTTGTGGGCGATGAATACGGTCTTGCCCTTGAACACCCGGTAGACCTTGTCGTGGGCGAAGTTTTCGGTGTAGCCCGCCGCGCGCAGCCGCGTGACCACGTAGTCCACGGTTTCGCGCTCGGTCTTGCAGCGGGACAGGAAGTCCACGTAGCGGTCGGCCAGTTCGCGCATGGCGGCCTGATGTTCGTCGCTGGCGTAGGCTTCCCAGCAACTGGTGGTTTCGAAGTCGAGTTTGTCCATGGGAAATCCTTTCGGGGAAATGCCCGTATGTGCTGCGGCGCGGGGCCGCGAAGGTTTCGCGGGTTGGGCGGCGTTGGGCAACGCCGCGAAGGACTAGGTAATATCTCTTGCGGCGGGGGGCAACCATGGGATGTCCTGTCGGCAGGGGGATGGCCCGTAGGCAGGACGAAGGGGGAGATGCGAGTGCGGTGCCGTACGCGGAAAGCCGGAAGGACGGGGATGTTTTGCGTTGTAAAGAAAAGTGGACTATCTTGATGTGCCCCCCATACCATCAGCAGCCGAGCATACCGTGAACGATCCCAAATACATGGCCTTGCTGCATCATCTGGCGTCGCTCAAGGAATCGGGCGCGCTGCTCGAACTGGACGATCCCTACCCCGTGCGGCCCGTCAGCAGATGGGGACACGGAAAACCGCTGCATCAGGGGCTGGTGAACCTATTCGACGCCCGCGGGGCGGACTATGCCCCGGTGCTGGAGGCCATCGCCCGGCACGAACCTGCATTCAGGGCCATCCCCGCCGAGGCTCCGACGGACCCCGTCAGTCCGTACTGGAACAACGGCTGGCTGCCACCGCTGGACGGCATGAGCATCTATACGCTGGTGGCGGAACGTCGTCCCGCGCGGTTCATCGAGGTGGGGTCCGGCAATTCCACCAAATTCGCGGCCCGGGCCATCCGCGACCATGGGACGTCCACGCGCATCGTGTCCATCGACCCCAGCCCCCGCGCGGAAATCGACGGACTGTGCGAAACCGTCATCCGCTGTCCGCTCGAAGACATGGACCCCGCGTTCTTCGCCACCGTCACCGCCGACGACCTCGTCTTCGTGGATTGCAGCCACAGGGCCTTGCAGAATTCCGACGTGACGGCCTTTTTTCTGGACATACTGCCCGTGCTTCCGGCGGGTTGCGTATTCGGGGTGCACGACATCTGCCTGCCCTCCGACTACCCGCCAGGGTGGGAAAAGCGCTACTACAGCGAGCAGTACATGCTGGCCACCCTGCTGCTGTACGGGGCGCAGGGGTTCGACATCCTGCTGCCGAGCTACCATGTTTCGCTGAAGCCCGAACTGCGCCAGCCGCTGCAATCCGTGGAGTCCTTCCTGCAAGGGGTGGGCGCCGGGTGCTTCGGCAGCATCTGCTGGCTGCGCAAGCGCTAGCGGGTGCTGCCTGCGAGGTGACACCGCAGGACATGTCCCGACGACAAAACCGCCCGTTGAGGGCGGTTTTGTCGTTGTTTCGCAGGAAGGGCGGACGTGTGGTGCTACACCTCTGCCCCTTCTTCCCGCCGCGAGCGCAGCAGCCCCTCGAAATATTCCACGGTCTTCCGCAGCCCCTCTTCCATGCTCACCTTGGGCTCCCAGCCCAGCTTCTCGCGCGCCTGCGCAATGTCGGGGCGGCGGCGGCGCGGGTCGTCCTGCGGCAGCGGGCGAAAGTCGATGGTCGAGCGCGAGTTGACGAACTCGATGATGATCTCGGCCAGGTTCAGGATGGTGCGTTCCTCGGGGTTGCCGAGGTTCACCGGCAGGTGCGCGTCGTCCGGGGCGTGCATCAGCGCGGTCAGGCCGTCCACCATGTCGTCCACGTAGCAGAACGAGCGGGTCTGGCTGCCGTCGCCGTAGATGGTGATGGGCTTGTCCTGCAGGGCCTGCAGGATGAAATTGCTGACCACCCGGCCATCGTTGGGGTGCATGCGCGGGCCGAACGTATTGAAGATACGCGCGATGCGGATGGGCACCCCGTGCTGGCGGTGGTAGTCGGTGAACAGGGTTTCGGCGCAGCGTTTGCCCTCGTCGTAGCACGAGCGCGGGCCGATGGGATTCACCCGGCCCCAGTAGTCTTCAGTCTGGGGGTGGGTTTCCGGGTCGCCGTAGACCTCGCTGGTGGAGGCCTGGAGGATGCGCGCCTTTACCCGCTTGGCCAGCCCCAGCATGTTGATGGAGCCGTGCACGCAGGTCTTGGTCGTCTGCACCGGGTCGAACTGGTAGTGGATGGGCGACGCCGGGCAGGCCAGATTGTAGATTTCATCAACTTCCACGTAGAGCGGAAAGGTGATGTCGTGGCGCAGCAGTTCGAAGCGCGGGTGGTCCTGCATTTCCTGCACGTGGTCGCGCGAGCCGGTGAAGAAGTTGTCCACGCACAGCACCTCCGCCCCCCGGTCCAGCAGGCGGCGGCACAGGTGCGAGCCGATGAACCCCGCGCCCCCGGTGACCAGGATGCGCTTGCGGGCCAGTTCCTTGAATTCGCCTTGCTGCATGGGGTCTCCTGTGCCGTCGGGCTGAGAGGGCGGGGTGAGGACGCCGGAAGACGGGCGGTGCGGGAATGCGCTAGCCGCGCCGGGCGCGCGGCGCACGCTTGCCGGGCCGGGCCGCATCCTGTG
>NZ_VSMK01000132.1 GCF_011682075.1 Nitratidesulfovibrio liaohensis | reverse complement strand
CCCACGCTCATCGTGCCGGGCCGCGAGCCCGACGTGCTGGCCCGCGCCTTCGCGGGAGAGGCCATCGGCACCTGGGTGCGCGCCGACGCCCGCACCGTTTCGCGCCGCAAGTACTGGCTGGCCTACCAGTCGGATCCGGCAGGCACCGTCACCGTGGACGAGGGCGCTGCCCGCGCCCTGCTGCAGGGCGGCAAAAGCCTGCTGCCCGGCGGGGTGTGCGCGGTGGAAGGGGGCTTCGGCTCCGGCGCGCTGGTGCGCGTTGCCGCGCAGGACGGCACGGTCATCGGGGTGGGACTTTCCAACTACGCGGCGGCGGAACTGCGGCGCATCATGGGCCACAAGCGCCACGAGGTGGCGGCCATCCTGGGTGATGCGCACTATCCCGAGGTTATTCACCGCGACAACCTGTTGCTGGATGCCGTGGTATAGTTGCTAAGTTCCTTTTCAGTGGAATGGGGTTGCGTTTTTCCCTGTTTGCCGCGCGGGCTTTGCAGCGCGGCTGGCTGGTGCGGGGAGGATGCAAGGAATTACGGTTTCTTGCGCCGGGCAAGGAAGATTTGACTTTTTGCGCGGAGCGTACTTGTGTACGTGAGCACAAAAAGACAAATCTGACGCAGCCCGGCGTAAAAAGACGGATTCCGCGAGCAGCATGCCCGCGTCGCACATCGCAAAAGCGAATTCTGCTCTCGATCACCCGCTTCGCGCGAGGATTTCACCACACCGTTTCGCTGCCAGGATGGAACCCCGCATGACCGTACACGCACCGCACGCCACGCCCCCCTGCATCCTGACCATCGCCGGGTCCGATTCCGGCGGCGGCGCGGGCATCCAGGCAGACCTGAAGGCCATGATCGCCCTCGGCGGCTTCGGCATGAGCGTCATCACCGCGCTCACGGCCCAGAACGGCCTTGGCGTCACCGGCATTCACGCCCCGGACGCGGAGTTCGTGGCGCTGCAACTGACCACCGTGCTGGACGGCTTTCCCGTGGCCGGAGCCAAGACGGGCATGCTGTTTTCCGCGCCCATCATCGAGGCCGTGGCCGACGTGCTGGACGTCCGCAAGAACTTTCCGCTGGTGGTGGACCCGGTGTCCGTGAGCCAGAGCGGGCACCGCCTGCTGCGCGAAGACGCCGTAGAGGCCCTGGTGCGCCGCGTGCTGCCCCTGGCCGACCTGCTGACCCCCAACCGGCCCGAGGCCGAAATGCTGGCGGGCATGGACATCACCACCGAAGGCGACGCCCGCGAGGCGGTGCGCCGCATCCTGGCCATGGGGCCGAAGGCGGTGCTGCTGAAGGGCGGCCACTTCGAGGGCAGCGGCGACCTGGTGGACTGGCTGGGCCTGCCCGGCACCGCGCCGAACGGCGCACCGGAGATCATCGCGCTTTCCCAGCCCCGCGTGGATACCCCCAACAACCATGGCACCGGGTGCACCCTGTCCGCCGCCATCGCCACCTGTCTTGGCCTCGGCATGGACCTGTTGCCCGCCGTGCAGCGCGCCCAGCGTTACCTGAACCTGTGCCTGCGCGAAAGCTACACTCCGGGCCGGGGCTTCGGCCCGCCCAACCATGCCGCACCCCTGACCCTGCGGGAGTTCTAGCGGGATTGCCGACAGCCCGTCATCCGGCCCGGCGTCGGCGTTTTCGCCCGTTCAGTCTGGCATGGCTGGCCGTCGGCACGTCAGCACGGTTCCAGATATTCGGGCCGCCCCTTCCGGGCGGCCCTTTGCATTTTCATGGTAGGGGCGGCATTGTCCGGCGGTGTTTCCCGTCTGGCCATCGGAGCCCCCCCCTGCCTGCCGGCTTGGAAATATCATGGACCTGGGGTAGGCTTTGCCCGGCGCTTCGGCCTTCGCACGGCCCGAAAGCCTCGCCTGGACCCGCTTCGATCACGTCCGGTCCCATCGTGCGCCCTTCCGCCCGCATCCGGCGCCACCCCGAACGCCACCACAGGACCACGCATGACCCCGACCCTGCCCACGTTCCACGCCCCCGCAGAGCGCTCGCCCGACGCCGACCTGCTGCGCCAGGCCGGGCTGTTCCGCGATCCCACCCTGATCAGCCTGCTCGATTCGGTGACGGACATCGTGCTGATCCTGAACCGGCACCGCCAGATCGTCTTCGTCAATCGCAACCTGCTGGAACTGCTGTCCCTGTCCGACGGCACCAATCTGCTGGGGCTGCGCCCCGGCGAACTGTTCCACTGCGAGAACGCCTGTGAAGGCCCCGGCGGTTGCGGCACGGCGGACGGGTGCCGCGAATGCGGGGCGGTAAAGGCGGTGCTGTGCGCCCTGGGCAACGAGCGCAGGGTGGAGGAATGCCGCATCACCCAGCGCAAGGGCGACGACGTGCTGGCCTACGACCTGAAGGTCTGTGCCACGCCGTTCGACCGGGACGGAGAGCGATTCATCATTTTCGCCATCAACGACATCAGCCACGAAAAGCGGCGCCGCGCGCTGGAACGCATCTTTTTCCACGACATCCTGAACACGGCGGGCGGGCTGCGCAACCTGGCCCAGATGATCCTGGAAGAAGTGCCCCTGGATCTGCGCGGCGACACCATGCTGCTGCACCGTTTTTCCAACGCGCTGGTGGAAGAGATCGTCACCCAGAAGCTGCTGCTGGCCGCAGAGACCGACGAGTTGCCCGTGGACCCGCATCCGGTGGACGGGGTGGAACTGCTGCGCGACGTGGCCAACCTGTACGCCGGGCACGAGGCGGCGCGGGGGCGCGCCCTTACCGTGCTGTCCTGCGTCGCGGACTCGGCCATGGTCACGGATTCCACGCTGCTGGGCCGGGTGCTGGGCAATCTGGTCAAGAACGCGCTGGAGGCCACCCCCGAGCAGGGCGAGGTGGTGCTTGGCTGCGACTGCGACGGCGAGTGCGTCACCTTTAGGGTGCGCAACCCCGGCTACATCCGGCCCGACGTGCAGCGCCAGATATTCCAGCGTTCGTTTTCCACCAAGGGGGCGGGGCGGGGCCTTGGCACCTACAGCATCCGCCTGCTGACGCAGAACTACCTGAAGGGCCGGGTGGGCTTTGAAACCTCGCCTTCGGGCGGGACGGAATTTCGGGTCTGCCTGCCGCGCAATGCCTTCAACGGCATGGAGCCCGATATCCCAGATGCGCCCGGCGACACGCGCGACGGCGTACCGGGCCTTGCACCCACGTGGGCGCGCGAGCAGGGGCAGGCCCCCGGCGAAGGCCCGCTGTGGAACGACAACGGCGAAGCGCGCGGGCGCGACGCAACAGCATGGGGGAGCGATGACGCAGCCGCTACGCGTGCTGGTCGCTGAGGACGACGCCGTTGGCGCGGCCCTGTTGTGCGGGCTGCTGGTTCGCGAGGGACATGTGGTGATCGGCCCCGCCGCCATGGGCGAGGAGGCCGTGCGCCTGGCCCGCGACGAGCGGCCTGACGCCGTGCTCATGGACATCTGGCTGGCTGGAGACATGAACGGCGTGGAGGCCACCCGCGCCATTACCGCGGATTTCGACATTCCGGTCATTCTGGTTACCGGCGCCACCGAGGCCACGGACCACGAACTCATGGAACAGGTGGCGGGCAGCGGCGCGCTTGGCTTCATGTCCAAGCCGGTCACCGGCGACGCCCTGCGCATGAACCTGCGCATCGTGAGCCATCATACCCGCCTGCATGCCCGGCTGCGCGACAGCGAGCAGCGCTACCGTTCCATTTTCGACAACGCCGTGGTGGGCATCTACATGGCGGACCCGGAAGGGCGCTACCTGGTGTCCAACCGCGCCTTTGCCGAAATGCTGGGCTGGTCCGGGCCGGGCGATCTTGTTTCCGGCGTGCGCTCCATGGACGCGCAGATCTACGAGGCCCCGAGCCGACGGCAGGAACTGCTGGCCCGTCTGCGGGCCGAAGGCACGGTGACGGGCTTCGTCTCGCAGGTATACGGCCGCGACGGCGACCTGTTGTGGGTGTCGGAACATTGCACCGCCGTATACGACTGGGCGGGCGAACTGCGGCACTACGAGGGCATCGTGATCGACGTCACCGCCCGCATCGAGGCAGAGCAGCGCTGGCGTACCACCCTTGGCATCCTGCGCAGCACCATCGACGCCATGCCCGACCATGTGGTGCTGCTGGACCTGGAGCGCAACGTGATCATGGCCAACGCTTCGTGGGTGCGGCAGATGTGCGGGCCGGGTCATCCGGAAGCGGCGGCACTGGCGGACATGGCGGGGCAGGAGGATGGCACGGTCATGGTGCGCTGCCCGGATTGCGTGTCCGAGGACGGCGGCCCCACGCCCCTCGACCGGTTTCTGCGCGAGGGTGGGCTCCAGTCCGGCCCCGTGCGCCTGCTGCCCGGCGGCGAGCCGTGCGTGTGCAGCGTTTCGCCCTACCGGGCGCCGGACGGCACGGTCATCGGCGCGGTACTGGTACTGCGCAGCGATGGGGACGGGTGCCTCACCGCTTCCGAAGGGCCTGCCGTCCGGGCGGACATGGCCGGACGACGGGGGGTATGATGCGCAAGCATCAGTTCGCCAAGATCGACTGCAACTGCACGCGCCGGGCCACGCATCTGAAATGCGTCTTCTGCGGGGTGATGGAATACCGCAGCCTGGATGAGGCGCGCCGCATGAGCCTGGGCCAGGCCGAATGCCAGCACGCGGACGCGCCGCAGGTGCCGCCCCAGGAAAAGTTCCGGGCCATGATGGGCGGCACGCTGGACTGCCTGGCCCCGGACTACGATACCCATTTCAAGCCGGATTAGGCAGGACTGGGCAGGGCTGGGCTGAGCTGGGCAGGACGGGCCAGGAGGGAAAGGGGCCGAACATCTGAGCATGGCTGAACCGGACTGAACTGGACTGAACCGGACTGAGCCGGACTGAGCCGGACTGAGCCGGGCCGAGGGGGGACGGCCTTTCCGTCTCCCACCGTACCGCCTCCAGCCGGTTCGTCCCCCGTCCCGCCACGGCCATCTGGCGTTTTCACCGCTGCCCCGGCGTCTTCGCCTTCCCCCCTCCCGATAATGAACTGCCGCTCATCCCGGTGCCTGCCGGGCTGGCATTTCGCCTCGCCTGCCTCGGTCGCGCCAGCCCGCGCAATTTCCCTTTCCGTATACCGACAAATGCCCCGGGACGGGCGTCCGTTCACCCCTCGGGCCATCGTGTTGTATCCATAGTTTCCTGCCCGGATGACAATGCGCACTCATGGTGCGTGTGCCGGATATCTTGTCGACACTGTCGCGCAGGGCAATGCCTTGTTGCGGCGGCAGGCTGGGTACTGTGTCATGGTGTGCGCAGCCGCACAAACTATAACATCGGCTCATGACGTGGACGCAATGCCATCATGGTGGCAAACTTGCTGCATCGGTGCGGGGGGGCGTTGATGGCGTGCGATGGCTTTTGGGTCGGAGCGGGTAAGTCCGGAACGATAGTTCTTATTTTCACGATCTAAACGTCCAGTTGTTTTTTCCGATATGGCAAGTAGGATCATTAGTTCTACCGCGCGCACGGGGGTGCGCGCGGAATCACCCAGATGGGGGGCATGATGGGCATTCGGCAAAAACTCTTTCTCCCTTTCGCACTGTCGGTTCTGTTGCTGGGCGGCGGCGCATACTGGTTTCTGGCGGACGAACTGACGGACCTGAAGGGGGTCTTCATACGCCAGATGGCGCGGGCCAAGGCCAACGAGGTGAGCCAGTCGGTGGAACTGCTGGCAGCGCAAGCCCTGGAACAGGCCGCGCTGTTTTCGCAATTGCCGGAAGTGCAGGCGGCCTACGCCACGGCGCTTTCCGGCAAGATAGACGATGAAAAGGATCCCATGGCGCAGCAGGCGCGTGAAGCCCTGCGCCACGAGCTTGCCGCGCACCTTGCCTCGTTCGAGGCGGTGACGGGCCGCAAGTTCAAGCTGCATTTCCATCTGCCCAACGGGCGCAGTCTGGTGCGGCTGTGGAGCAAGAAGCAGATCAAGCGCGACGGGCAGGACATCGACGTTTCCGACGACATTTCCTCCTTCCGCAAGACGGTGGTGGACGTGAACCGCACCGGCCAGCCCATGAAGGGCATCGAGGTGGGACGCGGCGGCTTCGACATCCGCGGCGTTTCGCCGGTCAAGGGCGCGGACGGCAAGCAGATCGGTTCGGTGGAAGTGCTCATCGAGTTCGCGCCGTTGCTCAAGATCGCCTCCAGCGCCGAAGGCGAGGACGTCCTGCTGTACATGAACGCCTCTCTGGGGTCGCTGGCCCAGGGCATGAGCGATACGACCAAGTACCCGCGCGTGGGCAACGACTTCATCTTCGCCGCGGGCAATCCGCAGATTCCCGCCGCCGCGCTGGTCACCCCGCAACTGCTGGCCGCCGGAAAGGCCGGGCTGAGCACCGCCGAGGGCGGCGATACCGCCCTGGTGGCCTTCCCGGTCAAGGATTACCGGGGCGAGCAGGTGGGCGTGTTCGTGCACACCTCGAACATCAGCGGGGCCACGGCCATCTTCGAACGCTTCTCGGGCATCATGCTGGGGGCGCTGCTGGCGCTGCTGGTGGTGCCGGGCGTTGTGTTCTCCGTGCTGGTGTCACGCTTCGTCACCACGCCGGTGTCGCGCGTGGTGGCGCTTATCCGCGACATCACCGAGGACCGCGCCAACCTGAACGACCGCCTGAACGACGCGGGCCGTGACGAGATCAGCCAACTGGCCCGGTGGTTCAACCGGCTGATGGGCAAGATCGAGGACATCCTGTGCTCGGTGGAAGGCTACAAGAACGTGGTCAACGCCATTCCCGACCCCGTGTTCGCCGTGGACGACGACTACAACATCATCCTCGCCAACACCGCCGTGGCGCGCATCGCCGGGGTGGACGACGGCGAGAAGGTGCGTGGCCGCAAGTGCAGTTCCATCTTCAACGCCTCCATCTGCGGCACCTCCAAGTGCCCCATCAACCAGGCCATGCAGCGCGGCGGCCGGTACGAGGCGGACATCGTGGAGCTGAACATCCTTGGCCAGACCCGCTTCGTGCGCCCCTACGGCGACATCGTGCGCGACTGCCACGGCAACAAGGCCGGGTACCTGGAAGTTGCCAGCGACGTTTCCGAACTGGTGATGAAGGAACGCGACCTGCACGCCCACATGGAGCGCATGGAAAAGGTCAACGCCGAACTGGTCTCCGTGGCCGGGCAGGTGGCCGACGCCACCGGGGCCATCGAGAGCCAGACCGAAGGCGTGATGCGCGGCACCGAAAACCAGCGCGGGCTGATCACCGAATCGGTGACCGCCATCGAACAGATGAACGCCACCATCATGGAGGTGGCGCGCAGCGCCGCCAACGCCTCGCGCCAGGCCGACAGCGGCCAGGCCCGTGCCCAGGAAGGCGCGCGGGTGGTGGACGAGGCGGTGACCGCCATCGGCCAGGTCAGCAACCTTACCGGCGTGCTGCGCGGCAACCTTGGCGAACTGGGGCGGCAGGCCGAGGGCATCGGCCAGATCATGAATGTGATCAGCGACATCGCCGACCAGACCAATCTGCTGGCCCTGAACGCGGCCATCGAGGCGGCCCGCGCCGGGGATGCCGGGCGCGGCTTTGCCGTGGTGGCCGACGAGGTGCGCAAGCTGGCGGAAAAAACCATGAACGCCACGCAGGAAGTGCGCCGGTCCATAGAAACCATCCAGTCCGGGGCCACGCGCAACATCGCCAGCATGGAAGAGGTGGCCGGTGCCGTGGACAACGCCACCTCACTGGCGGGCCGTTCCGGCGAGGCGCTGCGCGAGATCGTGGCGCTGGTCAACGACACCTCGGCCCAGGTCACGTCCATCGCCACGGCGGCAGAGCAACAGTCCGCCGCCAGCGAGGAGATAACCCGCAGCGTGACCCAGGTCAGCGACCTGTCCGACGACACCGCCCGGCGTATGGAAGAAGCGGCACGGGCCATCAACGATCTTGGCGCGCTGGCCGCGCGCCTGCGCGAGATCGTGCAGGGCTGACGCCCGCGCGATGCATGATGCAACACGGCCCGCTCCCGCAAGGGGGCGGGCCTTTTCGCGTCCTGGGATTGGGGAGCCCCGGGTGTCTCGGACACCTTGGACACCTCGAGCGGCGCGGAACGGAAGAGTGCGGCCCGGCGTGCGTGCCTGAACCGGACGAGTCTGAACCGGACGTGTTCGGGTCAGACGCAATCGGGATTGCACCAATGTCCGTGCGTGGTCGGCAGTGGCGATGGGTGCATGGTTGCCGTTCGTGGTGGCGTCCACAGTGTGTGGTGAGTGCCCATAGGAGTGAACGGGCGGGAGCGATCGCGTTCGTGTCATGACAGCCTTGCGCTGTCTTTCGTTGCCTTGGGCAGCGTGGCGCGGCGTAGGGCGGCGCGGACCGTCCTGGGTAAATAATGGTGGTGCGTGGCCGCACGGAGTGGACTATTGTTGACACCAGTTGATTGTCGGTGCTAGTCCGACGAAGAGATGGGCGCAGGCCGGAATATTCCGGTCTTCCCGACGGACCATGCGGGGCCGCCATGCGGCGCCGGGGGAGGCATGGCGGGTGGCTGCCCGCCGCGAGAGCACGCGGCGTACGGCCGATTGCGAGTGCCGGATGGTGGGTGCACAGCGTGCCTGCAGGGCACGGGGTGCGCCAGTAAGCGCCGAAGCGGGCCGTACGCCCGCAGAGTCTGCATGTGCCCTGGGCGCCATGCATGCGTAAGGACGCGCGAATGGCCAAGACCACCTTCACCCTTGCGGAAGCGGCGGATCTCCTGAGCTGTCACAAGGAGACGCTTCGCCGCGCCATCAAGGACGGCACGTTGCGGGCTGCCCGCCTGGGGCGCGGCTACCGCATCTCGCGCAGTGACCTGGAAGCCTTCTGGACCGCGCAGGGCGGCGGCGCGCTGTTCGGCGACGGAGAATCCCCGGCGGATGTGCCGCCCGCGGAACGACCGGCGCCGAGCAAGGCGAAGAAGCCGGAAGGCCCCCGACAGCTAACCCTTCCCACATCGTGAGGAGGCGCGCATGGGTTCGGACATGACCTGCAGGGCGATGGAAGACATTTCGCTGCGCAACGACGCGGGCCACGATATCGCG
The DNA here is from genome assembly GCF_011682075.1 of Nitratidesulfovibrio liaohensis. Taxonomy (GTDB): domain Bacteria; phylum Desulfobacterota; class Desulfovibrionia; order Desulfovibrionales; family Desulfovibrionaceae; genus Cupidesulfovibrio; species Cupidesulfovibrio liaohensis. The sequence goes on along the minus strand of NZ_VSMK01000132.1, from coordinate 13,668 downwards.
TTCAAGGGGCGCCTGTTCTCCGAATGCTCGTGGTACGACGACGAGACCGGCGTGCTTACCCGCCAGAAGCTCTACGTCACCGAAGACAACGAGCAGATCTACTACATCGTCTCCGGCAGCGGAGCCGCGCGCAGCCGCCGCGCCTACCGCCTGCGCGTGGAGGGTGACCGCTGCGTCATCAACAACGGCGCCTGCGACATGTCCATGCAGCTCGACATGCTGCTGCTGGCCGTGCGTGGCCTGTGCGGGCTTGATGCCGCCCCGTCCGACGCGGCCCTGCTGGCCAGCGTGGAAGAGACGCTGAAAGCCGCCAACGGTTAGGGTCGGCCATTCCTCTGGCGCGAATTTCGTGCGCGCACCTTCCGGCAGGGGCCGGAGGGTGCGCGTTTCGCATTTTTTGGGGCGCGCGCGCCCGCTCGGGCAGGCGCGGATGGGGCTGCGGGCAGGGGCCTTAGTGTCCTGCGCGAGGAGATGCATCGCTCCGGCGCCCCCATGTCCCGCGCGCGGGTGAAACAGCGGGGCATCCCGCCTTGCATGCCGTGGCGCGGCAGGGTGTCCCGGCGGAAAACCCTCGCCCCTCATGGTTCCGGATCCGCCTTTCTCCGGGGTTGCCTTTTTCGAGTTATAATGTTCCTGTAACAATGTACGGGTATCCTTATGACGACAGTGTCCGGATCTGCGCCGGACACCATGGAGGAAAACCATGGCATTGACCAAGCAGTTCCTGAAGAGCAGGCCCGCCTGCAAGGTGAAGTTTCGCCTCGAACCCGACGAGGTGGGACAGGCCACCGAAGTCTACATCGTGGGCGAATTCAATGATTGGGACGAGCGGGCCACCCCCATGCGCCGCATGAAGGACGGCGGCTTCACCGCCGAGGTGGAGTTGGAGACCGGACGCGAATACCGCTTCCGCTACCTGCTGGCTGGTGGCGCTTCCGGCTGGCTCAACGATGGCCGGGCCGACAGCTACGAGTATTGCCCCTTCGCGGGGACCGACAATTCGCTGGTCAGCGTGTAGTGACATCCTGATCCGGGTCCCCCGGATATCGCCTCGGCAGGGCCACCCTTGCTTCGCCGGTGCGCCGGGTGGTCATGCCGTGCGCCTGCCGTCTCCTTCTCCCTCGCCTCGCCCATGCCGTCCGGGGGGGGGGCCGCGCGTGACCGGCGGCCAGCCCCGCAAGGCTACTGCACGCCCGCGCGCTCCGTGGTCACGCATCCAACACAACGCGTGCCTTTTCGTGGATGCTGTCGCTTCGCCCCGCCGGGAAGTTCCCGCGATGACGGCGATGTTTCACGGCTCTCCTTGTCAACCTCCCGAAACGGTTATATCATTGTTGCAATGAGCCAGCCGGGGGGCGGGTCGCCGCGAGCATGCAGGGGCGGAAGGTCCATGTCGCAAACCGCAGCGCAAAGCATCAGGGATTTCGACCTGCTCGAAATGCCCATGGAAGGGGTGGCCGCCTACTGGCTTTCCCTGAAGAAGCTGGTGGGCAACCGCCGCAACTTCAAGGGCGTGGACCAGGAGGCGGAGTTCACCTCCGAGCCTTTCGTGCGGCATCTGCTGGAAATCGCCTTCAGCGGCGACATGGGCGAAGACCGAGTGCGCCGTTGTGCCGCCGCACGGGGTGACCTGTTGCGAGGCGAACTGAACCGGCGGCTGGACCTGATGCGCGTGGCCGTCCTGGACGTGGCCGCGGGCGAAAACCCCCTGCGCACCATGGCCCGCATCGCCGCTCTCTATCCCGTCCCACCCATCACCACCGAAAAGGCACTGGGCTACGCCCAGGAACTGTTGCGTCAGGCCGGGGAAAAACCCCCCGCCGAACGGTTCTTCGACGTGTCCCACCGCTTGCAGGACGACAGGCTTGTCGTGGCCCTGCTGTTCTACGTCCTGCTTTCCCGCCACCATGGCAGAATGGCCTGCCGTCCCTTCCTGGAGCATCTGGGCTCGCGCTTTTTTGCCGACGGCATGGCGTTGGTGGCCGATGGATTTGACGCGCCCTTCGTGCGCAAGTGGCTGAAGAAGCACAAACAGGTGTTGCTGGACGACGTGCGCGACAAGATGTCCATGTCGGTTGAACTGGCCTTGGGCATCAAGGCCCGGCTGGGCTACGACGACGTGTTTCGCATTGCGCGTTCTTACATGCGCTAGGGGCGGGGGCGCATAAGCCAACGCAGGGGGTGGATCATGGCGGGCAACGGCGGGGGCGGTGCGCAACGACCAAAGGCCCGGCTGTTGCGCCTTGTCCAGGGGGCCGCGCTGGGGCTTGGCGCGCCGCTGGGCTGGCAGGCGCTGCGCTGGCTGTTCGATCTCACGCCCGTTCACCCCGACTATGAACTGTTGCTCAACGTGTACATGGCCGTGGGCGGGGTTCTGGTGTTCGCCGTGTTCGGCTACCACCTGGGCCGCAAGGAACAGCGCCTGGAACGGCTGACCCTGGTTGACCCCCTGACCTCGCTGTACAACCGCAGGCATTTCGAGCTGATGCTGGAAGCAGAGTTTGCCCGGCACCTGCGCGACGGAACCGATCTTTCGCTGCTCATGCTCGACCTGGACCATTTCAAACAGGTCAACGATACCTGGGGCCACCAGGAGGGCGACCAGGTGCTGATGACCCTGGCGGGCATTCTGCGCGCGGGCCTGCGCGCCCAGGACGTGGCCGCGCGGGTGGGTGGCGAGGAATTCGCCGTGATCATGCCCGGCGTGGGCGGCGCGGGTGCCCTGGCCGCCGCCGAACGGCTGCGCGTCGCCGTGCGCGACGGCATTTTCCTGGTGGGGCCTGGCACGCGCATTCCGGTGCGCATTTCCATCGGCGTAGCCAGCACCGAACGGCTGGCAGTCACCGGTCCCACGGAACTGTTCCGCCTGGCGGACGATGCCCTGTACCGGGCCAAGGGGCTGGGGCGCGACCGGGTGGAACCCGGATGGCCGGGCGGTGTCGAGGGCCAGTTGGATACCTCCTGAGGTCGGTCCGGTTTCCTTGTTCTGCCCGCATGGCCTCTGCTGGGTCGTCCGATGCCTGCGTGGTCCCGGTTGCCATGACGCCGCGAAATGTTCATGGTACAGGGCTGCGGGGTGGTGGCGCATTGCACGGACCCGCGCGGTTCTGCCCGCGCCGTCCCGGCCTTGTGCCGCACCGGACCATTTCCGCCATGCCGGGCACATGCCGGGCACATCCCGGCCACACACGGCCACACACGGTCGCGCACGGCCACGCCCCAGCTTCGCCCCAGACTCGCCAGCCATGACATCCCCCTACGGAGGAATCCCACGCATGCAATCCCACGGGTTCGAGCTCGTTTTCGAGCGCACCGTCCATGAACTGAACAGCCGCATCCGTCTGTGGCGCCACGGCGTTACCGGCGCGCAACTGCTTTCCTGCTGCAACGCCGACGAAAACAAGGTCTTTGGCGTCACCTTCCGCACGCCACCGTCCGACTCCACAGGGGTGGCCCACATCCTTGAACATTCGGTGCTCTGCGGGTCGGAAAAGTACCCGGTCAAGGAACCCTTCGTGGAATTGCTGAAGGGCTCGCTGCAAACCTTCCTCAACGCCTTCACCTACCCGGACAAGACCTGCTACCCGGTGGCTTCGGCCAACCTCCAGGACTTCCGCAATCTGGTGGACGTGTATCTGGACGCGGTGTTCTTTCCGCGCATCACGGAAGAAATCTTCCGGCAGGAAGGCTGGCACATCGAGGCCGACGCGCCGGAAGGCCCCTTTGCCTACAAGGGCGTGGTCTACAACGAGATGAAGGGCGTCTATTCCTCGCCGGAATCCATCCTTTCCGAGCAGTCGCAGCAGGCGCTGTTCCCTGACATCACCTACGGGCTCGATTCCGGTGGCAACCCGGAACACATCCCGGACCTGACGTACGAGCAGTTCGCCAATTTCCACGCCACCTACTACCACCCCAGCAACGCCCGCTTCTTCTTCTGGGGCGACGACCCGGAAGAGGACCGGCTTGCCTGCCTGGCCGCCGTGCTGGCGCGCTTCGACCGCATCGAGGCGGATTCCGCCGTGCCCTTGCAGCCCCGCTCGGACACGCCGCGCATGCTCGAAATTCCCTACGCCGCGTCAGAGGGCGACGACCGGGGCATGGTGACCATGAACTGGCTGCTGTGCGAAACCGCCGAAGTGGAACGCAACTTCGCCTTCGAGATGCTAGAGCACATCCTGCTGGGCCTGCCCGGCTCGCCCCTGCGGCGCGCGCTGATCGAATCGGGCCTGGGAGAGGACGTTGCGGGCGTGGGCCTGGAAAGCGATCTGCGCCAGATGTACTTTTCCGTGGGGCTCAAGGGCATAGAGCCCAAGACCGCATCCGACGTGGAAATGCTGATCATGGAAACCCTGGCCGATCTGGCGGAGGACGGCCTGCCCGCCGACGCCGTGGAAGCCGCCGTGAACAGCGTGGAATTCGCCCTGCGCGAGAACAATTCCGGTCGCTACCCGGTGGGGCTTGCGGTGATGGTGCGCAGCCTGACCACCTGGCTGTATGACGGCGACCCGTTGGCCCTGCTGCAATGGGAAGCGCCGCTGGCGTCCATCAAGGCCCGCATTGCCTCTGGCGAACGGTACTTCGAAGGGCTGATCCGCGAATGGCTGCTGGACAACCAGCATGTGGCCACGGTGCTGCTGACCCCGGACCGCAAGTTGGCCGACCGGCGCGAGGCCGCCGAGGCCGCCGGGCTGGAGGCATACCGTCAAGGCCTGCGCCAGTGCGAGCGCGTGGCCCTGGTGGAGGAAACCCGCGCCCTGCGCAGTCTGCAGGAAGCCCCGGACAGCCTGGAAGCCCTGGCCACCATCCCCGGCCTGAAGCTGGAAGACCTGCCGAAGGAAAACCGGCCCATTCCCAGCGAGGACCGGCAGGCGGGCGCGGTGCCCGTGCTGTTCCACGATCTGGACACCTCGGGCATCGCCTACACCGAAACCACCTTCGACCTTTCCGCCGTGCCCGCGCGCCTCGTGCCCCTCATTCCGCTGTTCGGGCGCGCCCTGTTCGAAATGGGCACCGCGCAGCGCGACTTCGTGGACCTTGGCATGCGCATCGCCCGCAAGACCGGCGGCATGGACGCGGACACCCTGTTCGCCACCACCCTGGGCGTTCGCCAGCCCGTGGCGCGGCTGGTGGTGCACGGCAAGGCCACCCGAGACAACGTGCCCGCGCTGTACGACCTGCTGTCCGAAGTGCTGTTGGAGGCGAAGTTCGACGACCGCGAGCGCTTCCAGCGCATGGTGCTGGAGGAAAAGGCCCGGCAGGAGCACGTGCTGGTGCCCTCCGGCCACGGCATCGTCATGGCCCGGCTGCGCGCGGGCTACAACGCGGCGGGCTGGCTGGACGAGGCAACCACCGGCGTGTCGTACCTGACCTTCCTGCGCACCCTGGCCGAACGCATGGAAAAGGACTGGGACGGCGTGCTGGCCGACCTTGCTGCGCTGCGCGGCCTTGTCCTGCGCCGTTCCGGCTGCCTGATGAACCTTACCGCCGATGCCGAGGTGGCGGGACTTGTGTCCGGACCGGCTGCCACCCTTGCCGCCGCGCTACCCGATGCGCCTGCCCCGGCCCAGACCGACGGGTGGCATCCCGAAGGCGTTGCGGCAGAGGCCGAGGCGCTGGTCATGCCCGCCCAGGTCAACTACGTGGGCAAGGCGGCGGATCTGTACGGCCTTGGCTACACCTACCACGGTTCGGCCAACGTGGTGTTCAAGCACCTGCGCATGGCCTTCCTGTGGGACAGGGTGCGCGTGCAGGGCGGGGCGTACGGCGCGTTCTGCGCCTTTGACCGGGCCAGCGGCCTGCTGACCCAGGTTTCGTACCGCGACCCCAACGTGGCCGCCACGCTGGACGTGTATGACGCCACGGCGGACTATCTGCGCCGCGTTTCGCTGTCGCCCACGGAGCTGGCCAACGCCATCGTGGGCGCCATCGGCGACGTGGACAGGCACATGCTGCCCGACGCCAAGGGCTCCGCCGCGCTGTACCGCAGCCTGGTGGGTGACACCGACGCGGCGCGCCAGCAGATGCGCGACGAAATCCTGTCCACCACCAACGACCACTTCCGTGCCCTGGCCGACGTCATGGCCGAGGCGGCCCGCACGGGCCGGGTGGCGGTGCTGGGCGGCGCGGCGCTGGAGCGCGTGGCGGGTGAGAAGGGGTGGCGCGTGGAGCGCGTCCTCTAGACCTGACTTGGCCTTTTGTCCGTTGACTCCGGTCGGTAGTCAACGGACGAAAATCCTGCGTCAGGAGTTCCGGTCAGGCCGGTCCGGTTTCCGTCGCCCCACCAGCACAACGGCCCTGTTGCGCTGGTCGGGTACACGGTATAGGAACAGCCAGACCACGCCCCACATCGCGAGGAGACCCATGAAGCAAGCCATAGACGTGTTTCACGAGTACATCGCCCGCAACGGCCTGAAGGTCACTCCGCAGCGCATGCTCATCGTAGAGGTGTTCATGGGCGCGGGAGGACACCTGACCACAGAGGAACTGTACGAACGGGTGAAGGCCACGGATCCGTCCGTGGGGCAGGCCACGGTGTACCGCACCATGAAGCTGCTGTGCGATTCCGGCCTGGCCAAGGAAGTGCACTTTGGCGACGGGGTGGCCCGCTACGAGCAGAAGTACGGCAGCAAGCACCACGACCACCTCATCTGCGAAGCCTGCGGAGAGAATATCGAGGTGCTGGACGACGAGATAGAGCGGTTGCAGGAGGACCTGGCGCGTCGCCACGGCTACGTGCTGACCTCGCACCGCATGTACCTGTTCGGGGTGTGCGGCAAGTGCCGCTCGGACGGCAAGCGCCGTCCCGCGCGCGAAGACTGAGCGCCGCTCCGGCCTTCCGCCGTTTCCTTCGCCAGCGCATTGCCGGTCGCCAGACCGGTCATGCATCCGCATCAAACCGCATGATCACGGGCCGCCCCTTGGGGCGGCCCGTTTGCGTTGCATACCCATGGAGGCAGCCCGGTGTGGAAACTTGAGTTTTCACTGAAAACACAGGTTTCCACCAGTGCTGGCGGGTAAAAGTTGTAACATGCTTGAATAGCTTGCCATGTGCTCAGGCCGTTGTTTGGCACGCCTCTTGATTAAGGGGGCGTGCACGCCCTCCGCACTGCCGGCGGGGGCGGCAAACCGCAAGGAGGAGCACCTTAGCATGGCAACCAACGACAGCAACGTCGTCGTCGACCACGGGCACTCGCGCCTGTCCGACCTGTGGACCAAGGAAGACTTCTGGGCCATCTGGCTCGGCTTCGCCATCATCATCGCGGGCATCTGCATCTACCTGCTGAACCCCCCGGCGGAATACGGCGATAAGATCGCCAAGGCCAACGCCGTCATGGCCGCCGAGGCACAGCGTGCCCCGTTCAAGACCATCGCCTACTACAAGGCCCAGGACGACAAGGCCAAGGTAAAGGCCATGGACAGCCCCACCGGCAAGGCCGTTTCCGCCTTCCTGAAGAAGCCGGGCGGGTGGAGCAGCAATCCGCTTGATTCCTTTGTCGTCAGCAAGGAAGCCGCCGACGCCAAGGCCGCCGCCAACGCCGAAAAGGCCGTGGAAGCCAAGGCCAAGGCCGATGCGGCCATGGCCGCCGCCGTGACCGCCGAGACGGCCGCAGCCAGCGCCGCCTTTGCCGACGCCAGCCTGAACGACGGGGCCACGGCCAAGATCGCCGAATGGCGCGCCGCCGCCGCCAAGGCCAAGTCCGCCGCGGACAAGGCCAAGTCCAAGCCCGTTAACCTGTTGACCAGCCTGCCGCTGCTCATGGCGGGCATGGGCCTGTTCTTCGCCATCGGCATGAAGTTCATGGGCAAGTCGGTGCCCGGCTTCCTGCTGGGCTTCATCGGCGTGTTCGTGGTGGCGTGCCTTGCCACCATGATGGGTGGCCAGGCGACCATGAAGTACTGGGGCATAGGCACCGAAGCCTGGGCCATCATCATCGGCATGCTCATCGCCAACACCGTGGGCACCCCCAAGTGGATCAAGCCCGCCCTGGAAGTGGAATACTTCATCAAGACCGGTCTTGTGCTGCTGGGCGCCGAAGTGCTGTTCGACAAGATCATCGCCATCGGCATTCCCGGCATCTTCGTGGCCTGGGTGGTCACCCCCATCGTGCTCATCAGCACCTTCATCTTCGGCCAGCGCATCCTGAAGATGGAATCCAAGACGCTGAACGTGGTCATCTCGGCGGACATGTCCGTGTGCGGCACCTCTGCCGCCATCGCCACCGCTGCCGCGTGCCGGGCCAAGAAAGAGGAGCTGACCCTCTCCATCGGCCTTTCGCTGGTGTTCACCGCCATCATGATGATCGCCATGCCTGCCTTCATCAAGGCCGTGGACATGCCGCAGATTCTCGGCGGCGCCTGGATGGGCGGCACCATCGACGCCACCGGCGCGGTGGCCGCGGCTGGCGCCTTCCTGGGTGAAAAGGCCCTGTACGTGGCCGCCACCATCAAGATGATCCAGAACGTGCTGATCGGCGTCACCGCCTTCGGCGTGGCCGTGTACTGGTGCACCCGCGTGGAATGCCGCGAGGGGCATTCCGTGGGCGTGGGCGAAATCTGGCACCGCTTCCCCAAGTTCGTGCTGGGCTTCCTGGCTGCGTCGATCATCTTCTCGCTGATCAGCGGCAGCCTTGGTCCGGACATGGGCAAGGCCCTGCTTGACCAGGGCGTGCTGAAGGGGCTTACCGCCTCGGCGCGTGGCTGGTTCTTCTGCCTTGCCTTCACGGCCATCGGCCTTGCCACCAACTTCCGCGAACTGGCCCACTACTTCAAGGGCGGCAAGCCGCTCATCCTGTACGTGTGCGGCCAGAGCTTCAACCTGGTGCTTACCCTGACCATGGCCTACATCATGTTCTATATTGTGTTCCCCGAGATAACCGCAAAGATCTAGGGGACATGACGGAGCCCGCCCCAATCCGCGGGGGCGGGCTCCACCTTCCGGGAGCCTTCATGCAACAACAGTTGGGTCATACCTTCATCGGGCGGCTTGCCGCCCTTGGCGTTTCCGTGGCTGTGCTGTGGGCGCTGTTTTTCGTTGTCGGGCCGCGCGTTGTGGCGCAGCTGCCCGCGTTGCAGCACTATGGCGAGGTTCAGGACATCTATGGCATTCGCAGCGGTCAACTGTACTACACCGACGTTGAGATGTCGCAACAGGCGGAGATCAACTCTCGCTCAACCTGGCGTTTTACCCCCACCGGACCCACGGGGGCCGCGAAGGCTGGTCGTGACGGCGGGCACGGGGCGGGCAGCCCGGTCGGCAAGCCCGTGGCTGCAGGACCCGCATCTGGGGCGTCTGGCGGTGTCGGCGTGACTGGCGCGGCCAACTGAGGTCTTGGCGTCGCCAGCTTTCTGCCCATGGCTTTTCGAGGAGAGCCTGCGCAACCGACACGCCCGCTGCATCCGCTGCGTCCGGCATGTCCGTGCGTTCCGGCGGTCCCCGGTGTTCCTTGACGGGGTTCATGGCGGCGGCTAGGCTGGAGCATCCCCACATCCCAACGAGGCGGCCGGTGCCTCCGGTCGTTCCCGCGCATGTACATTCCCAAGCCGCACACCCTCCAGCACAAGTTCCTTGCCGGTCTGGCCGTTGCGGTCATCGGCCTGGGCGGACTGTTCGCCACGGTGCTGTACATGCACCTGCGCACGGTGCTGGAAGAAGAGGTGCACGCCAAGGCCCACCTGGTATTCTCGCAGATCGACGCCATCCAGGGCTTCGTGCGCGAGGCGCTGCGCCCGCGCATGATGGAAACCCACCCCGGCGAATTCATCATCGAGGCCATGTCCTCGTCGTACATTTCGCGCCAGGTCATGGATCGCATGGACAGCGACGGCACGGGCCACATCTACCGCCGCGTGGCCATGGGCGCGCGCAACCCGTCCTTCGAGGCCACCCCCCACGAAAGGGGGCTGATCAGCCACTTCCGCCTGCATCCGGAACAGTCGCTGTGGACCGGCTACGACACGGTGGGCGGCAAGCAGTATTACGTCATCGCCCGTCCGGTGGCCTTTTCCGCACCCTGCATGGTCTGCCATGGCGACCCGGCGGACGCCCCGCCGCAACTGGTGGAAATGTACGGTGACAGGGGGTTTGGCCAGGAACTGGATGGCATTGCCGGGCTGGACTACGTGGGGGTGCCCGTTTCCGACGCGGTGTCGCACCTGCGTCAGTCCATTACCACCTATTTCGCCTTTCTCATCGTGTGCGCGCTGATCTTCTTTTCCTCGGCCAACGTGGTGTTTCGCGTGCTGGTGGTGCGCAACCTGCGCCGCCTGACCGGGGTGTTCCGCCGTACTTTGGGAGAGGGGCCCGATGGAGCGGAGGGGGGAGACGGACCGGATGGAGCAGGCGGGGGCGACGGCGTAAACGGGGGCGTCAGGCCCGCCGCGCTCATCGCGCGGCTGGAACAGGGCGACGAGATCGAGGAGCTTGTGGACGGCATAGAGCAGGTGGCCCACCACCTGGCCGACGCCCGTGCCCGCCTGCAAAGCTACGCCGACAACCTGCGCCAGATGGTGGACGAGCGCACCGCAGAGCTTTCGCGCGAGGCAGGCGAGCGCCGCGCCGACGTGGACCTGTTCGTGAAGCTGTTCGAGGACATGCGCGGCCTGCGCACCCGCGACAAGCTGTGGCGCTACGCCCTGCCGCAGATCGCCCGGCGCTTCGGCGCGCGCCGCATCGCCTACGTGTGCACCTTTGCCTCGCACAATTTCTACGCCTGGCCGGAACGCGACCGGCGGCCCGACCTGCCCGTGCCCCTGGCCGATGTGCTGACCGGCGGGTGCGCCCTGCTGCGCGGGGCCAGCATCTTCGTGCCGGTGGAAGCCCAGGCCGGAGCAGCGGAAGGTTTGCTGTGCCTGGAATGGGACGATGCCGACGACGCGGCGCGCCAGAACCTGGACGTGCTGGCGGCACTGGGGCGGCAGCTTGGCACCGTGGCCGAAAACCTTTCGGCCTTGGACCGGCTGGTGCGCCACATGGACGTGCTGCAATCGGTGTTCGAGGGCATCCGCGAACCGCTGGCCCTGGTGGACGGTTCCGGTTCGGTGATCATCGCCAACGAGGGGGCACGGCGGCTTTCGCTGGAGCTTTCCGGCGGTTCCGCGCCCTCTGGCGACCTGTTGGCCGCCCTGGGTGGCGGCGTCGGAGGACGCCTGCCCGGTGCCGGAGCCAGTGGAACCGGCGGATCTGGTGGGGCCGGTGCGCCAGGCCAAGCCGCTGAAATCGGCGGAACTGGCAAACCTGGCGGAGTTGCTGAAACTGGAGCCTCCGGACGTTCCATGACCGCCTCGACCCTCCCGGCACAGGGGCCGCAATCGCGCGAGGTGGTGCTGCCCGGCGGGCGCTCGTTCATGGTCAATCTGTACCCGCTGGCGCGCGGGGCCGACGAGCCGGGCCGCGCGGCGGTCTACGTGCGCGAGACCACGCTGGAAAAGCGCATGTTCGCGCAGGTCAGCCAGAGCGAAAAGATGGTCACCGTGGGCAAGCTGGCCGCAGGCCTCGCCCACGAGATCAACAACCCGCTGGGGGTCATCCTGTGCTACGCCGAACTGCTGCGCCGCAATACCGGCGATGCCCAGCAGCAGGCCGACCTGGACGTGATATTGCGGCATACCCGTCAGGCCCAGCGCGTGCTGCGCGACCTGCTGAACTTTGCCCGGCCCAAGGCCGCCGGGGTCGCGCCTTCGGACATCGCCCGGGTGGCGCGTTCGGTGGCAGAGGTCTTTGCGGTACAGGCGGCCAAGAAGTTCGCCTCGGTCACGGCGGAGACGGAGCCGGACCTGCCCCCGGTGACGGCGGGCGAGCAGGCCCTGGAACAGATTTTCAGCAACCTCGTGCTCAATGCGCTGGACGCGCTGCCCGCAGCGGGCGATGGCAGGGTGCGCATCCGGGTGCGGCGGGGCGAAAATCCCGGCGAGGTGGTGGCCACCGTGGCCGATTCCGGCACCGGCGTGCCCGAGCATCTGCGCAAGGACGTGTTCGATCCGTTCTTCACCACCAAGGAAATGGGCACGGGTCTCGGCCTTGCCGTGGTCTACGGCCTGGTGGTGGACGCGGGCGGCAGCGTGACGGCGGGCGACAGCGCCGAACTTGGCGGCGCGGAATTCACGGTGCGCCTGCCGGTGGTGGGGGCCGTTTGTCCCACATCGCCTGCCGGGCCCACATCGCCCGCTGGCCCCATGCCGTCCGCAGAACCCGTGCCGGTGTTCCCGCCCATTCCGGGCGCGGTGCAGCCCAATCCCCCGTTCAACCCCGAATCCGGCCCGGATGCCGGTCAGGCGGCGCACGGCGACGCCCCAACCCGGGAGGAATGATGCCCCACCGACCGCACGTGCTTATCGTGGACGACGAACCGGACTTCGCCCGGGGGCTTTCGCGGCTGGCCACCGAACTGTTTCCCGGGGTGGAGGTGGCACAGGCGTTTTCCGGCGCGGAGGCACTGGACTGCCTGCGGGCGCAGCGCGTGGACGTGCTGCTCACCGACCTGCGCATGCCCGGCATGACCGGCCTGCAACTGGTGCCCATGGCGCTGGAGCAGGATCCGGACCTGAGCGTGGTGGTGCTGACCGCGCACGGATCCATTGAAACGGCGGTGGAGGCGTTGCGCGCCGGGGCATACGATTTCGTGGCCAAGCCCGTGGAGCCGGACCAGTTGGCCCGCGTGCTGGGCAAGGGGCTGGAACGCAGCCGCCTGCTGGCGGAAAACCGCCGTCTGCGCGACGTGGTTTCGCTGGGCACCGGAAGGGACGACCTGGTGGGGCAGGGGCACGCAATGCAGGCCCTGCGCCGCACCATCGCCACCGTGGCCCAGTCGGACTACACGGTGCTGGTGCGGGGCGAATCGGGCACCGGCAAGGAAATGGTGGCCCGCACCATCCATCGGCAAAGCCAGCGCGCTTCCATGCCTTTTCTGGCCGTGAACTGCCCGGCCATTCCGGAACACCTGCTGGAGAGCGAACTGTTCGGCCATGTGCGCGGGGCCTTCACCGGGGCGGAACGCGATCGCAAGGGGCTGTTCGCCATGGCCGACGGCGGCACCGTGCATCTGGACGAAATAGGCGACATCTCCCAGGCCATCCAGACCAAGCTGCTGCGCTTTCTGCAAGAAGGCGAAATCCGCCCCGTTGGTTCCGGGCGCACGGAAAACGTGGACGTGCGGGTGGTGGCCTCCACCAATCAGGACCTGGAGGCGCGCATGGCCTCGCGCGAATTCCGCGAGGACCTGTTCTACCGGCTCAACGTGGTCACCATCCGGGTGCCCCCCCTGCGCGAACGGGTGGAGGACATCCCTCTGCTGGTGGTCACCTTTCTGCGCAATGCCTGCGACGAACTGGGCCTGCCGCAGAAGACCGTGGCGCCGGATGTGCTTGATCATCTGGCCGGGCGCGACTGGCCCGGCAACGTGCGCGAACTGCAAAACGTGGTGCGCAGGCTGACCCTGTTCAGCGGCGGCGATGTGCTGGGCATGGATACGGTGCGCCATGTGGCGGCAGGCGGGCATGGCCGTACGGGCGACTGGGTGCGGACGCGGCAGCCCGTGGTGGGCAGCTCTGCCGGTTCTGGCAATCCTGGCAGTTCCGGTACGGCGGGGTTTGCGGCCACGCCGGGGGATGGTCAGGCTGCGGGGCAGGGCGGTCCGGTGGCACCCGGTGGAACGGCGTCGGGCGCGACAG
>NZ_VSMK01000121.1 GCF_011682075.1 Nitratidesulfovibrio liaohensis | reverse complement strand
CCCGCCAATAAGACTCCTTTTTCGACCTTCGCCTGCGATTCGACGGCATACCCGCACCTCCTTGATTGGAGGATGAGCATGCAGGATTTCAAACGAGGGCGGTAGAAGGAGGTGATGTGACGCTTACCTTGCTGCGCGCCTTGCCCTGCGCCGCCGCCGCGGTGTCGATGATGTCGTCCCGCCGCGCCTCCAGCGTGGCCACCACGGCCCTGTCCAGCAGCCCCCGGCGCACCCCGTCGCGCAGCACGTCGACGATCTCGTCGCGGTGCATGCCCGTGCGGTAGGGCCGGTCTTCGGCCAAAGCGGTGCACATGTCGGCCACGGCCATGATCCGCGATCCGATGCTGAGGCCGCCCGCCCCGATGCGGAACGGGTAGCCCGAACCGTCGAGCTTCTCGTGGTGAAAGGCCGCCCATTCGGCAATGCCGCCAAGGCCCTTCATGGAGTTGAGCACCAGATAGGTGTGATAGGTGTGCTGACGCATGACGGCGAATTCCTCGTCGGTGAGGGGCCCCGCCTTTTCCAGAATGGCGTTGGGCACCACCATCTTGCCAAGGTCGTGCAGGTTGCCCGCGATCTCCATCAGCCGCGCCTCCGGCTCGGGCAGGCCGAAGGCTCGCGCCAGTGCCCCGGCGGATGCGGATACCCCGGCGGAATGGGTGGCGGTGAACGGCGAACGGAAGTCGATGATCTCGCGCACCAGCAGCGACCATGTGCGCACACCGTCCAGATCCAGTTGCAGACGGCGGCAGGGATTGCGTTCGCTCAGAAAGCTGAACAGGCGCGGCGAGACGAGGTTCAGCCAGAATTCGTCCCGGCCGGAAACCAGCAGAAAGGCCTCCACCACCCGACGGTCGATGGCGCAGCCCGACATGCGGCGAATTTCGGTGGTGAGGTCGTCGTGCTGGTGCAGCACGTAGATGCGCCGGTCCATGGACCGTTCCAGAGTGTCGGCCAGCAGGACGATCTGGGCCAGCAGGCCCACGCGCTGATCGGGACCGTGCGCCTCCAGTTCCGGCAGCGTGGCGTGGTGCAGGCGCACCACCTCGGCGGCCTCGGCCAGTCCCGGTCCCTGTGCCAGCAGCCCCGCGCCCACGGCGCAGTGCTCGTCCATGCTTTCCACGCGCGATGCGCGCACGTCCAACTTGTCTTCCGGCGACAGCGCGCCCACGTCGTGCAGCAGCGACGCGATGAACAGCGTTTCCTTGTCCTTTTGCGGAAGATCCAGCGCTTCGGCCAGTTCCCATGCCACAAAAGCAACCCGCAACTGATGTTGCGACAGCGAAGGACTCGCAAGGTCAAGCGCTTCTGAAATGGACAACAGCATGTCCGACAGGTCGACCGAAATCCCCGAATACATGAGCCCCCCGGCATGGCCCCGTCAACGTCGGACAACTCCGTGTCCCCGTTGCGTGCCTGGTCGCCGCGTCACGTTCCAAAACGGCGACCGACAACATTGATGGTCATACACTTTATCGACGAGCAAATGACGATGTCAACAAGCGAATGATGCCACATCGGATTCCCTGCCTGCCGGGGCGGGGAGCAAGCGTTACATACTCCTTGCGGATACGGGATGATACGGCACAAACAGCAAACATGACGGTACGTCAGGGCGACTTGGCATGCAGGGAGCGCGCAGCAACGCAAAAAGGCCGGAAGCAGTGCTTCCGGCCTCTGGTTGGGCATCATTGCATGCCCGGCGCGACAGGGGCATGCCCGTATCGCGCCGTGTCGGCATTATCGTGCGGGCCTAGCCCAGCGTTGCCGCCCGGTCAAGGCGAGCCAGGGTTTCGGCCCGGCCCAGCACTTCCATGATCTCGGGCAGGCCGGGGCCGCCCAGCGAACCCGCCAATGCCACGCGCAGCGGCGGGCCAACCTGCTTGAACTTCAGGCCGCCCTGCTCCACGTAGTCGTGCACCACCTTTTCCAGCGTTGCCTTGTCGAAGGGCTCCGCCTTCTCCAGCAGTCCGCGCAGGGCCGCCACATGGGCCTTGCCCTCGGCGGTCAGGGCCTTGGCCACGGCGGCGGCGTCGTACTCCAATGCGGCGGCGTCCACCAGCATGAAGCGCATCACCCTGGCCAGATCGGCCAGGTTCGAGGCGCGCTCGCGGAACAGGGGCGCAAGCGCGGCCAACCGTTCGGGGGCCACGTCGAAGCCTTCCGCCTTCACGAAGGGGGCGGCCAGCCGGGCCAGTTCGTCCACCGGGGTTTCGCGCAGGTAATGGGCATTCAGCCACTGCAGCTTGTCCGGGTCGAAGGCGGCGGGGGCGCTGTTCAGGTTGGCGGTGGTGAACTTTTCCACCAGTTCCTGCAGCGCGAAGATTTCCTGGTCGCCGAACGACCAGCCAAGGCGCACCAGATAGTTCACCAGCGCCTGGGGCAGCAGGCCGTCCTGCTCGTACTCGATGACCGCGCGGGCGCCGTGACGCTTGGACAGCTTCTTCTTGTCCGGGCCAAGGATCATGGGCACGTGGCCGAACACCGGCAGCGGCAGCCCCAGGGCCTGGTAGATCAGCACCTGCTTGGGCGTGTTGGACACGTGGTCGTCGCCGCGCAGCACGTGGGTGACCCCCATGGTGGCGTCGTCCACCACCACGGCCATGTTGTAGGTGGGCGTGCCGTCGGAACGGCGCAGCACCATGTCGTCCAGTTCTGCCGCATCAAAGGCCAGGGTGCCCTTTACCACATCCTCGAACACCACGCGGCCGGTCAAAGGAGCCTTCAGGCGCACCACCCGACCGGGGCCGGGGCCAAGGCCGCGCTCGCGGCAGCGACCGTCGTACTTGGGCTTCAGACCGCGCGCGCGCGCCGTTTCGCGCATCTGCTCCACTTCTTCCGGCGTGCATTCGCACCAGTAGGCGTGGCCGGTTTCCAGCATGCGGTCGATGTAGCCGTTGTATATCTCGAAACGCTGGCTCTGGTAGATGAGGTCGCCGTCCCAGTCCAGGCCCAGCCAGCGCATGGAGGCCAGAATGGAGTCGGTATACTCCTGCAGCGAGCGTTCCTGGTCGGTGTCTTCGATGCGCAGCAGAAAGGTGCCGCCAAAGTGGCGGGCCAGCAGCCAGTTGAAGATGGCGGTGCGTGCGCCGCCGATGTGCAGGTGCCCGGTGGGGCTCGGCGCGAAGCGCGTGACGACCTTGGTCATGATGTTCTCCCCGTTCTTCGGGTGTCTGTATGGCGTGGAAAGCATGCAGGCGTCCGTCTGGATGTCCGGACCTGTCCGGACCTGTCTGGCAGCCTGCCGGATGGTGGGCGCATGCTGCGGACAGCGTGACCCGGGCGGTGTGACCCGGACGGTGTGCCGAAAGATTGCGGCGCGTACCCGGAGCGCGGATGCGCCCGGCACGGAAGGATGCGGAAAAATCGCGGATAACGGCGCGCGGCGCGGAGGCTACACGGCCTCGACGCGCTTCACCTCTGCCACTTCCTTCAGCACCATGCGCTCCACGCCGCCCTTCAGGGTCTGCTGCGACATGGGGCAGCCCTTGCAGGCGCCGGTCAGGCGCACGCGGACCACGCCGTCGGCGGTGATTTCCACCAACTCGACGTCGCCGCCGTCGCCCTGCAGATAGGGACGGACCTTGTCGAGGGCGGCCTGCACCCTTTCATGGATGGCATCGGACATGGAAACCTCCTGAAGTTCCCCCACCGGGAGGGGGGACGAATGGCGCGCCGGGCAATGACATTGTCTGGCAAGGGCGGCGAACGCCGCGCCCTTCTACTGCCTTCGGCGGCGGGGTGTCAAACCATGGGGGGAATGGCAAAGATGCGGGGGTGCAGGGGACGGCAGCCGTTATGCGAATCTTGGAGCATTGCCCTAACCGTCAGGTGAGCGAAGCAAACCTTACGGATAGGGACCGCAAAGCGCGGATGGCGATCGCAACGCGCTGTTGCCCCCTGCCCGCCGGAGGCAAGCAAAAAACCGCCCGCCCCCTACACCGGGGCCACGTCCACCGCGAACTTCTTCAAAAAACCCACGGGATTGTAGCTTTCCTTGGCCTGCCGCAGCCCCAGGTCGTCCAGATCCTGCTCGCGGTTGATGTACCGGAAGCTCATGGCATGCTCGCGCGCATACAGGTTGTTGATGGCCTGGTACACACCGCGATACTCCGGCTTGGCCTTCTCGAAATGCACCACCAGTGTCTCGTCGTCCAGCCGCTCGCCCACGGTATATGCAATCATCTTGCCGTCTACATACAGCGCCCCGCCTGAAAGCCCGGGAATCCTGTCCCAGTGCTCCAGCACCCGACGCACGGCGGTATTTTCCGCCACCAGTGCGTGCGACTCGTCGCATTCGCGCCACTTGCACCATTCCTCCTGCATATCCAACACCGCTTCTATGCAGTCGGAGGTCATGGGATGATACTCGTGCGGATAGGCCTTCAGAAAGCCGTTCACGTGGTTCTTCTTCTTGTGGAACCTGTTGCCCTTCAGTTCCGCCAGGTCCTGCGCGGCGTACAGGTAATCCCACTGCCCGCGCGCCTCGGTCAGCGTCACCCGGTCGCCCAGGGCCTGCTGCCAGTGCACGGCCAGCGACTCGGGCACGCGGATGAACCGGGCACCCCCGCCCAGCAGCGCGCACTGGCGCCAGTCGGCATCCAGCCACGGCCCCACGGGCGCCCACCACACCGGCTCTGGCCGGGTCTGGCGCAGCCAGCACAGCCCATGCGCAAAGGTCCACTCCAGGCCGTAGTATTCGGCCCAACCCCAGACGTTGGTGAAACTGAAGTCCGACGCATGCTGCGGCGTGCGGGCGAAAAGGTCGAGGTACTCGGCCATGCGGTCGAGCGAGACTGGCCGGAACTCTCCGGGGGTCAACTCACTGTCGGTCATGCGAGGCGGCTCCTTGTGGCGCGGCCTTGCGGCCATTGCGCCGGATCATGCTGAACCGGCTCCAGTCATGCGTGTAGAACAGCCACAGCATGACCGAAGACTGGAACACCTGGGAAACGAACATGGCAAGAAAGATCCCCGCCGCATCACGCCACACCACATGGCCCATGACCCATGCCAGCGGCAGCCGCACGAACCACGTGGCCGAACCGTACACCAGAAAGGAGTAGAGGGTGGCGCCCGCGCCGGTCATGACCCCGCCAAGGGTCATGCTGGCCACGGTAAAGGGGATGGAAACGAGGTTGTAGCGCAGATAACTGACCACCTGAACGGCCACGGCGGGTTCCGGGGCCAGCCAGGCGGCGATGTCGGCCGTCCACGGCCACAGCAGCGCCGCGAATACGGTCATGGAGGCACAGCCGATGCCCAGCAGGCGCAGACTGACTCGGACCGCCTCCGGCTTGCGGCCCGCGCCCAGCAGATGGCCCACCAGCACCGAGGCGGTCATGTTGAAGGCGAAGGCAGGCAAAAAGATGATCGATTCCACGCGCATGCCCGCCGTCATGCCCGCCAGCGCCACCACGCTGTCCACGGGCAACGACGCCGCGATGGAAAACAGCACCAGATACCCGAGGTTCCACATGATCTGCAGCCCGGCGGCAGGCGCGGCCACGCGGAACAGGTAGGGTGCGCCGCGCCGCATCCAGCGCAAGGGGGGAAACGAGGCGCGTTGCAGCAGTTCGCGGTCGCGGACCAGCATGCCCACGTTCAGCACTGCCCCGGCAGTGACGGAAGCAAAGGTGGCCCAGGCCACCCCCGCATAGCCGTACGCGGGCAGGCCCCACAGCCCGAGGCCGAAGCCCAGGTCTGCCACGGCATTGACGGCGCACACCGCCACCATGGACAGCAGCGGCGCGATCATGCGCTTGCGGGCTCGGAACACCGCCCCGGTGATGGTGAACAGGTAGTTGGCGGGCAGGCCCAGCAGGTACACCTTCCAGAAATACGCGGTGACCGGCATGATCTGCTCGGGCACCTGCAACAGACGCAGGAAGGATTCACTGGTGGCGAAGCCCAGCAGCATGATGCCCACGCCCACCGAACAGCCCCCGACCAGCACCATGCCCACGTAGCGCCGGGCACGCGGCAGCAGACCCGCGCCCAGAGCCTGGCTGATGGCGGCCACGCCGGCGCTGGCACCGGCCACCGCCACCACCAGCAGGAAGAACAGGCACTGCGAGACAAGGCCGATGGCGGCCTGCACGTCGGCGTGGATGCGACCTGCCACCCACACGTCGGTGAACCCGATGAGGAAATGGAAGAGCATCATCAGCATCTGTGGCCATGTCAGCCGCCAGATGCCGCCATAGGAAGCGTCGTCGCCCTGCGGGCGCGCGTGCTGCGACATCTCGTGCCGTCCATTCGGTTCGGTGGTGGGCGTCGCACCCGCCCGCAGGCATGATCCGGCGCAGGGCACGTGGCGCCGCCGCACGCATGCACGGCTGGCCGCCTTC
Organism: Nitratidesulfovibrio liaohensis; assembly: GCF_011682075.1. Lineage (GTDB taxonomy): Bacteria > Desulfobacterota > Desulfovibrionia > Desulfovibrionales > Desulfovibrionaceae > Cupidesulfovibrio > Cupidesulfovibrio liaohensis. The sequence continues at coordinate 6 of NZ_VSMK01000121.1, read as the reverse complement.
GTGGCC
>NZ_VSMK01000120.1 GCF_011682075.1 Nitratidesulfovibrio liaohensis | reverse complement strand
GGCGCCCGCGCCCCAATCCGCGCAGCCATCGGCCCCTGGCGGCGCGCCCCTGGCCGTGGCCGTGGACACCCTTTCGGTGAAGGGCGCCTCGCTGTCCTTCCGTGACATGGGCACCGGGCAGCAGTTCCGCGCCCGCGACCTGAACGTCAACGTCAACGGCCTGGCCCCCGGCGGCGACCCCGCCGACATCAGGCTTGCCGTGGCCATGTCCGGCCAGAAGCCGGACATCGAGGCGGACCTTTCCCTCACCGCCAAGGTGCAGTCCGACCTGGACGGCTCGGTGCTGCGCATCGACGGCCTGACCGTAACCCTTACCCCCAAGGGCGGCGTGGTGCCCGCCGGGCTCGGCAAGGTGGAACTGGCTGGCGACCTGACCGTGCACACCGTGCCGCAGCGGGTGGACATCGCCAGGTTGTCGCTGTCCACCCCCACCATCAAGGTCGGCGCCAACGGCACCGCCGCGTTGGGGGCGCAATCGTTCGAAGGGCTGGTCACTCTGGCCGGTTCACCGCGCAAGACGCTGGAATCGCTGGGCATGCCGGTGCGCACCGCCGACCCCAAGGCGCTGGACGCGCTGGACCTGAAGCTGGACGTGCAGGCCGCGCCCGCCAAGGTGGACGTGCGGTCCATCACCGGCAAGCTTGACGACACCGCCATTCAGGGCAAGGCATCCGCCGTGCCGGGCGCGGTGCAGGTGATCCGGGCGGAACTGGCGCTGGACGCCATCGACGTGGACCGCTACCTGCCGCCGGAAGGGGATAAGGGCAAGGCACCCGAAAAGGGCGCTGCCCCGGCCCCCCCGGCAACCGCGAAGGACGGCAAGACCGCTCCGCAGAACGGCACCGCAGAGGCCAAGAAGAGCCTGCGCGGCATTGATGCGGACGTCACCTTCAAGGCCGGACGGCTGGTGGCCTCCAAGGTGCCCATGACCAACGTGCTGGTGCGCCTGGTGGCCGACAAGGGGCTGGTGCGCATCAACCCGCTGCAGCTGAACCTGGGCGGCGGCGCGGTTAACGGCGACATCACCGCCGATACCCGCGCCGAGGCGACCAGGTCGCGCATCGTCACCACCGTGAAGGGGGTGGAGGTGGGCGAACTGCAACAGGCCGCGCTGGGCAAGCGGCATGTCTCCGCCCGTACCGACGTGAAGACCGACCTCACCGCCACCGGCGACGACTGGAATGCCGCAAAGCACACCCTGGCCGGTACGGCCTCGCTGGCCATGACCCAGGGCACCATCCACGGCTTCCAGATCATCCCTGAAGGCATAAAGGGCGCGGAATCCAAGCGGGCCGGGGCTTCGGGCCAGAAGTTCGACAGCCTCACCGCGTCCATCCGCGCCGACAAGGGCGTGGTCAGCAACAAGGACCTCAAGTTCGTCTCGCCGGGCATCGGCGCCACGGGCGCGGGCACGGCCGACCTTGGCCGCAACGTGGTGGATTACGCCGCCACGCTCGATGTCACCGGCCTGCCCAAGATCCCCATCAAGATCAGCGGCGCGCTGGATTCGCCCAGCTACGGGGTGGATCCTGCCAAGATGCTGATGAACACCCTGGAGGGCGGGGCCGGCGTCATCCAGGCACCGGTGGAAAAGGGCGGCGAGGCGGTGAAGGGCATCGGCGGGGCCATCAAGGGCCTGTTGCCGGGCCAGAAACAATAGCAACGAACCAACAGCCGCCCGGAACGCGCCCCGATGTCACGGAGCGCATTCCGGGCGGCATCACGACCGGGAGCAACTTCCGGGCACACCAGAATGCACCTGCGGCAAGGCCCCGCCACGGAAAGGCACCGGCAAACTGCCGATGCCGGGGCGCGGATACTCCCGAAACGCCGGGGGGCTCAACACCCCTCGCATCCCCCACGAACACGAACACCAGACCACGGAGCGCATCCATGAGCGAACTGATCACCGCCGCCTCGCTGAGGGGCAAGGCGGCCCCCGACTTCCGGCTGGCGGACGCATCCGGCGCGCTGCGCGCCCTGGCCGACTTTGCCGGAACATGGCTGGTGCTCTACTTCTATCCCAAGGCCAGCACCCCCGGCTGCACCCGCGAGGCGCGCGACTTCACCTGCATGCTGCCCGACTTTGCGGCGGCGGGCGCGGCAGTGGTGGGGGTAAGCCCCGATTCACCGAAAGCCATCGGCAACTTCACGCTGAAGCAGGACCTGGGCGTGCCCCTGCTGAGCGACCCGGACCGGGCGGTGGCCAAGGCTTACGGCGCCTTCGGCACCAAGATGCTATACGGCAAGGCGGTGACCGGCATCGTGCGGTCCACCTTTCTCATCGGGCCGAACGGCACGGTGCGGGCGGTGTGGTCGCCGGTAAAGGTGGACGGGCATGCCCAGGCGGTGCTGGACGAACTGCGGCGGCTGGCGGCAGGGTAAACGCGGTCGGCGTCCGGTAACCGTCCGATACGGCGGACGCAACGCGCGGATGACACAGGACGGTACGGAACAAACGGAATGGGGCGGTTTCCTGTGGCGAACCCACGGGAAACCGCCCCTTAAATGTCATGCGACGTACCCGACGCCCGGCGGCATACCCTCCGCCGGACAGCAGGCCGTCCTACATTTCCACCTGCTGGATGCCGTCCAGCCGCCACATATCGGTGCCGGTGCGCACGAAGTGCCACACCTCGCGCACCTGGCCGGGCGCATCTGCCTGGGCATCCTCGCGCATCAGCACGTCAAAGAACACGGTGGCCACGGTGCGGCCCTTCTCTTCGGTGACGGACAGCACGCTGGCGTTGCAGTACAGCACCTCGGTACGCGAGGGGCCGGGATCGTCCTGGGCCTGCTGGGTGATTTCCTTGAGTATCCCGGGGGTGGTGAACTGGGCGATGTCGTCCAGGTCGCGCCGGTCCCACGAGGCCTGCAGACGGTTGTAGGCCAGCTTGGCCCCGCGCAGGAAGTCCTCCGTGTCAAAGCCCTCGGGAATGCCGGGCGACGCGGGCTGCGCATCGGCGGAGGCTGCCGGGGCATTGCGCAGGGCATCCCACCCGACACTGGAGCCAGCCTGGGCGCCGTAGTCGGCCTCGCGGCGCATGCCGCCGGGCTGACCAGAGGCAGAGGCAGAGGCCGGAGTGCTGCCGCGACGGGCGGCAAAGAACTTCAGCGCCATGAAGGCCACCAGCGCCAGCAGCAGCATGTCCATCATGCCCACGCCGCCGAAGCCGCCGCCGAACAGCAACGAGCCTATCAGACTGCCCGCAAGCATGCCTCCCAGGATGCCGCCGAACCCGCCGAAGCGGGAGCGCGGGGCCTGCTGCGGCGTGGCGGGACCGGGCTGCTGGGTCTGCTGCTGCCGGTTAAGGTTGGGCCCTGCGGGCGAGGAAGGCGAAGGCTGGCTGGGGGTAAAGCTGCGCTGGTAACTGGGGCTGCCGCCGAACGACTTGCCCCCGCCGAGGCGCTTGGCGTCGGCAAGGTCGGTCATGCCAAGGCAAAAGGCCACGGCCACGGCCAGGCAACAGGCAATAATCCGGGTACGGGTCATGGGTACTCCCGATGGTTGCGTGCGGTTGGTCGGAGTCGGGGTAGACAGGCGGGCTGTGCCCACCGGCATACCGCATCAGTTGCGGCCCGCAAGGTATCGGGCCGGTGCAACGACGGGGGTGTCGGTGCGGCGTCGGTCCACCATCGAAACGGCGGCATGCGACGGGGGCGGCGCTGCGGCTGAGGGCCGGGAGCGCCGGGCAGATGCGGGAAAAATCCCGGAGAAATCCTAGCGGATGACGCCAAGCCCCTTCAGCATCTGCACAAACAGCTGGCGGTCGATGGGTTTGGGCACGTACGACGTGGCCCCGCCCTTGTAATAGGCCTCCACCACGTTGCGCGGGTCGTCGAGGGCCGTGGTCATGACCACGGGCACCTCGTCCGCCGGTGCCACCCCGCGCTCGCGCTCCAGGGCGCGGATGCGCCGCAGGGCCTCCTGTCCGTCCATCTCGGGCAACATGATGTCCAGACAGACCAGGTCGTACGGCTGTTGCGCGTTCAGCGCCGCCGCGAAGGCCTCCACAGCCTCGACACCACTGACGGCGATGTCGCAGGCTCCGTAAGGTGACAGGATGGTTTGCAGGTACTTGCGGCTGGTGAAGTCGTCCTCGACGATGAGCACGCGCATGGAAGGCCTCCGGACCGGTTCTGACGCCGGGTCCGGTGTGCCGTGAAGGCCGCGCCGGTGGCGTTCTGGCAATCATAAGGCTTCGCCCGTGGAATGCAAGTCGTCATGCGGCAACCAATCACGCGCCCTACCCACTGCATGGACTACGTAATGCCTCTTTGCCGCGCGGTTGCGCCAATCTGCGGATGCGTCAACGCCCGGCCCCGGCACAAGCCGGAACCGGGCGGACAGTGCGGCGCGCAGTCGGCTGGCGAGCCAGCCACACACTATTTGGCGGGCTTGAAGGCGTCGAAGCGGGTCCAGAGCACCGCGCCGATTTCCACGTTCTTCAGGTTGCCGTCGGGCCCCTTGACCTGTTCGGGCGCGGTGGTCAGCGCGGCAAAGCCCCACCAGCCGGCCAGCGGGCAGGCCACGGTGAACACGCCGTTGGCGTCGGTCTTGACCACCTGGGTCACGTGGAACTCGGTGGGGGCGGCGTACTTGCCCTGGGCATTGTAGTATTCCACTTCCACATCCACGCCGGGGGCGGGCTTGCCGTCCAGCATGGCCACGCCGGTGAACACGCCGCCCGCGTAGTTGCCGAAGGGGCGGGTAAGGGGAATGATCTCGAACTTCAGCCCCGCCGGGGTTTCCCAGCCGTCCTCGTTACCGAAGGCGGGCACCACCACCTTGGTCAGGTGCTGGATGTAGCAGTCTTCTTCCGGCTCCCAGTACAGCTTGGGTTCCATGGTGAACATGTACACGCCGGGCTTGGGGAAGGTGAAATCGGTTTTCCAGGCGGCCTTGCCCATGACCTTGGTTTCCTTCAGCGAGGCCAGCAGGTCGGTACGCTCGGTCTTGTCGCCGTCCACGCGCACCACGCCGAAGGACTGGGGGCGCTCCATGTTCATGCCGTGTCCCTCGAAGGGGTGGGAGAACGACAGGGTGACGGAGGTGGCGCGCTTGGCGGCGGTGGCCACCGGGGCGTCGGGGATGATCATGCCGAAGTGGGCAAGGGCCGGGGCCGCCGTGACAAGCACCAGCGCCAGCGCGCCGACAAGCCTGCGAAACTGCATGGGTCACTCCTTTCCTGTTGATATGCGTGCAAGGATACGAAGCACAAAATATGAAATGCTTCGTTACACGGAAAAGCATGTCGTGTCACCACATAAAGCACGCAAGGGCCGGGGGTGCAACCAGTTTGGCCGCGCTCCCGGCCCTGTCGTTCGGGATGTGTGGTCGGGTGCGTCAGGAAATCAGGCGAACCCGCCGTTCACCCGCACCACCTGGGCGTTGACCCAGCCGCCTTCCGGCCCGGCCAGAAAGGACACCACGCTGGCGATCTCTTCCGGCGTGCCCAGCCGCTCCAGGGGAGCAAGCTTGCCTATGGCGGCGACCTGCTCTTCGGTCTTGCCGTTCAGGAACAGGTCCGTGGCCACCGGACCGGGAGCCACGGCGTTGACGGTGATGGACCGCCCGCGCAACTCGTTGGCCAGCACTCGCACCAGCCCTTCCACCCCCGCCTTGCTGGCGATGTACGGGCCGTAGCCGGGAAAGGACTTGGCGATGACGCTGGTGGACAGGGCAATGATGCGCCCGCCCGCCGTCAGCGCGTTGGCCGCCTGGGACAGTACGTTGAAGGTGCCGGTAAGGTTGGTGCGCACCACCTTCTCGAAAGCGGCGGTGTCGCCCCCGGCAATGGGCAGCATGGGCATGATGCCCGCGCTGTTCACCACCACGCCCACCGGGCCGAAAGCATCGTGCGCGGCGGCGAACAGACGCTCCACGTCACCCGCCTCGCCCACATCGCCGGGCACGGCCACCGCCCGTCCGCCCGTCCTGCCGATGGCATCCACCACTTCAAGCGCGGCGGCTGCGTTGCTGGCGTAGTTGACCACCACGCAGAATCCGTCCCGCGCCAGGCGCAGGGCGATGGCCCGGCCTATGCCGCGCGAGCCGCCGGTGACGATGGCGTTTCTGACTGTCGCTTGCATTGCATGCTCCTTGCTGTTGCTGCGCGGGGGTGGTGCCGGGGCGCGGGCATGGGCTTCATGGATGGGACGGGAGGTAAGGAAAGACTGGAGCAAGACACCCGGCGGCTACCGCGCCAGCCGGAGTGGGCGGCGCTATCCGCGCCGATCGGGATGGGCGGGGGTGCGCGCCGCCACGACGCAGTCCACGGCCTCGGCACCGGCCCGCAACAGGCAGTCCACGGCGCGGGCCAGCGTGGTGCCGGTGGTGCAGATGTCGTCCACCAGCAGGATGCGCCTGCCCCGCACGTCCGGGTG
>NZ_VSMK01000119.1 GCF_011682075.1 Nitratidesulfovibrio liaohensis | reverse complement strand
GGTCCGGCGCGGCCTGGCACAGCCCGTGAGGCGCGGTCCGGCTGGCACCGGCGGCTCCGCCCCGGGCGCGACGCTGCGTCTTTCACCCCTTCCCCCACCGGGTGCGACCGAATGCGGCCAGAGGAGGACGGCACAGCGCCGCTCCTACCTTATGGTTGCTTCGGCCATCAAGAGATATTATGAGAGCGTTCAGCGCCAAGGCAATCCCCCATCCCCTTCCGGGATGCGCGCGGGGATGCGCCCTTGAACCAAGGAGAACCTGATGCAACTGCTCATGCGCTCGGCGGCGCTCGTGCTTGCCCTGCTGCTTTCCGCCGCCACCGCCATGGCCGCGCCGGCCCCCAAGAGCTTCGCCGTGCTGCCGTTCAAGGTCAACGGCCCCGCCGGCTACAAGTATCTCGAACGGGCCATCCCCGAGATGCTCACTTCGCGTCTGTACTGGAAGGACAACTTCCATCCCGTTTCCAAGGAAGCCTCTGCCAAGATCACCCCGCCGGAAACCGAAACCCAGGCCAGGGCCGCCCAGGCCTCGCTGGGTGCCGACTACGCCGTGTGGGGCAGCGTGACCGTGGTGGGCGAGGACTGCAGTCTGGACGTGCGCGTGCGCGACCGTGACGGCAAGGAATGGCCCAAGTCCACCAACGCCAAGGTGGCCGGGCTCATCCCCGCCCTGAAGGGCGTGGCCGATTCCATCAACGCCGAGGTGTTCAAGCGCCCCGGCGAAGGTGGCCCCGCCAATGCCGCGCCCAAGGCGGTCAACCAGATGAACCCCGAGCTGGTGCACAACGAAACGCAGCCCCAGCAGGTCTATCTGAACCCGCAGTTCCGCTACTCGGGCGCTCCCGAGGGCGACAGCCGCATCCGCAGCCAGTCGCTGAGCTACTCGGCCATCGGTGTCATCGTCGATGACCTGGACGGCGACGGCAAGAACGAAATCCTCATGCTGGACGACCACGCCGTCTACGCATACCGCTGGGATAACGGCCGCCTGATTCCCATGGGTGAATACCGTTCGCCCGCGCTGGTGGAATGCCTGAACATCCGCACCATCGACTGGAACCGCGATGGCGTGAAGGAAATCGTGGTCAGCGCCTACAACGAAAAGGCTGAACCGGAATCGTTCATCCTCAACTGGAAGGGCGGCCAGTTTACCGAGGTGATGCGCCGGGTGCGCTACTACCTGAACGTGGAAAAGCTGCCCCCGGACTACATTCCCACGCTCATCGGCCAGCGCGGCGACAATCCCCGCCTGTTCCGGCCCGGTGTGCATGAAATGATGAAGTCCGGCGACGAGTTGGTCATGGGCAAGCGTCTGGACCTGCCCGAAGGCGCCAACGTGTTCAACTTCGCCTACCTGCCCGGCGCCAAGGGCGAAGGCGACAAGTGCGTCGTCCTGACCGAGAACGAGCGCCTGCGCGTGTACACCGACCGTGGCGCCCGCCTGTCCGAAACCGACGAGACCTATTCCGGATCGGCCAAGGGCATCCCCGAGGAACCGGCCATGCCCGGCCTTGGCAAGGACCGCGTGCAGCTGAAGAACATCTACTTCGTGCCGCTGCGCATGTACGCCGTGAACTTCGACCACGACGAGCACTGGGAACTGCTGGTCAACCGGCCCATCTCCACGGCCTCGCAGTTCTTCGACCGTTACCGCTTCTTCCCGCAGGGCGAAATCCACGCCATGTACTGGGACGGCGTGGGGTTGAACCTGCAGTGGAAGACCCGCCGCATCAAGGGGTCCGTGGCCGACTTCACCGTGGGCGATTTCAACAACGACGGCGTGACCGACATCGTGCTGTGCGTGAACACCCACCCCGGCGCGCTGGGTCTGGAAAGCCGCAAGACCATGCTGCTGGCCTATCCCCTCGATCTGTCCAAGGCCGACCCCAATACGGCCCCGGACAAGACCGAGAGCGAACAGCAGTAGCCCGGTTCCGGGCAGGGCATCCCACAGCGGGAAGCGCCCCCTGCCCCGGTTCGTTTCCAGTTCGCCCCCGACTGCCCGATGACCACGCCCGGCGGGATGCCCAAGCACCCGCCGGGCGTTTTCGTCGCAGCGTGACAAAAGCCGACATGTGGGCACGCCGCCGCAATTTTCAACCTACGGAATTCCTTCATGGCAGAACCGCTCGTGGTCACCGCCGCAGAGGCCGGGCAGAAGCTGGTGCAGTACCTGCAACGGCGTTGCGGTGCGCCGCAATCGGCCATCCAGCGCTGGGTGCGCACCGGGCAGGTGCGCATCAACGGGGGGCGCTGCAAGCCCTTCGACCGCGTGGCCGAAGGCGACATGGTGCGGGTGCCGCCCTTTGCCCTGTCGGGCGGGGAAGGTGCGGACACGGTGACGGACGGCGCGTCCCGTCACACGCCGGGTACCGGATCCGGCAAGGATATGGCCGGGAAGTCTGCCGTACCGCCGCAGTCCCTGCCGCCGCTTCCTCCTCCCCCGCCCACCGTGGGCCGCGCCGAAGGGTTGCTGGTGCTGCTGAAGCCCGCCGGACTGGCGGTGCAGCCGGGCACCGGCCACGACGACTGCGTCACCGCCCGGCTTGCGGCGCGGTATGCCGGGGCGGATTTTCTGCCCACGCCAGCGCACCGGCTGGACCGCGACACCTCGGGCCTGCTGCTGGTGGCCACCAGCTACGCCCGGCTGCGGGCGCTGTCCGACGCCTTTGCGGTGCGCGAAGGGCTGGTGAAGGAATACCTGGCCTGGGTGACCGGGCGCTGGCCCCATGACGGGGCGCTGACCCTTCACGACCAACTTGAGAAGCAGGGCACCCCGGGCCACCAGAGGGTGCGCCGGGTGGGCGGGAATGGCGCCGCCTCCCGCGTTGCGATGTCCGGCGGGCATGACTCGCACGCGGCAGATGGTGATGCTGCGGGCCGCCACGCGGCCTGCACCGTCACCCCCCTGAGACGCGGCGATGCGGCATCGCTGCTGTTGGTGCGCCTGCATACCGGGCGCACCCACCAGATTCGGGTGCAGCTTGCGGAACGCGGGCACCCCATCGTGGGCGACCGCAAGTACGGCGGCCCCGCCTGCGCTCTGGGCATGCTGCTGCACGCCGTGCGCCTGACCCTGCCCGATGGCGAACAATTCATGGTGCTGCCGGACTGGACGGATCGCTGGGCGGTGGGTGCGGAACATCTGCCGGATATGCAAGGCTCGCCGGGCGCCTCCCGTCCTTAGCGCATCCCTCCAGAGGCGGCCATTCGGGGGCAGCCATTCCGGCCCGTCCCCCCGGCACATTGGCTCGACTTCCGCCCACCTGTCTGCGAAAGGGCTGCAGTCCTCCCGTTGCGCGCCCTGCATGCACCCGGTTGGCTGTCCGGTCGGACGGCCTTCGATGTCTGCCGGAAAAACGACAAGGCGGTACGCCGCATGGCGCACCGCCCCGTGATTCCTTTCGCCGTGGTTTCGCGTCGGCTCGACGCCGCGCGCTACTTGGCTGCTTCGATGAGCGCCAGACAACGCTTGGCCAGCGCCGTTACCTCGGGCTTGGAAATCTGGTCGTCGGCCCCCACCGATTCGCCCTTGTGGCGCAGCTTGTCGGTGATCAGCGACGAGAACAGCACCACGGGCAGCTTTTTCAGGGCCGGGTCTTCCTTGACCTGCTTGCACAGGTTATGGCCGTCCATGCTGGGCATCTCGATGTCGGAAACCAGCACCTGAACGTAGTCGGTGACGGGGCGGGCGTCCTGCTCGGCCTTGCGCTTGATTTCCACCAGCCGCTCCCACGCCTCGCGGCCGTTGTTCACGGCCTCCACCTCGAAGTTGGCCTTCTGCATCAGGTCCTTCAGCATTTCGCGGATCAGGCCCGAGTCGTCGGCGATGAGGGCGCGGTAGCGGGTGTTGGCCGACCAGTCCACGGCCTCGTCCAGGCGCAGACCCAGCTGGGGGTTCAGGTCGGCCACGATCTTCTCCAGGTCCAGGATGAAGATGATCCGCCCCTCCAGCTTGACCACGCCGGTGATGGAATTGTTGGACAGCGCCGCCACGTACTTGTTCGGCGGCTCCACTTCCTCCCAGCTGATGCGGTGGATGCGGTTGACGCCGGAGACCATGAACGCCGTGGTCACGTTGTTGAATTCGGTGACGATGACCTTGGGCGGTTCGCTTTCGGCGCGCTGCTTGCCCAGCCATTGGCTGAGGTCCACCAGCGGAATGATGTGCGAGCGCAGGTTGAACGCCCCCAGCACCGAGGGGTGCTGCACTTCGGGCAATCCCGTGACCTTGGGCATGCGGATGATTTCCAGCACCTTGGCCACGTTGACCCCGTAATAGCCCCGGTAGTTGGGCGTTGCGGGATCGGTGGAGCTTTCCTCGAGGTGGAATTCCACGATTTCGAGTTCGTTGGTCCCGGCTTCGAGCAGGATGTTGGTCTGGGACATGGTCCCCTCCGTTGGTGCGTCGCGTCTTTCGGTCGTGCGGGCGTCTGGTTTCCACAGCGGGTGTCTTTCCGCGGGGCCGCCGGGCCAGCCGGGGGAGGTGGCTCTCCGGGTTCGGCGGGCAGAAACACCTTGGAACAGGATTACAAGGATTCCAGAAACCGCTGCACAGCGTCAATAAGACTTTTCGGCGTGGAGGCCCCGGCCGTTAGTCCAATGACTGATTTTTTTCGCAACTCGTCCACGGGAAGCTGGTCCACGGTCTCCACGTGCACGGTAAACACCCCCTGCGCGCGGGCCACGTCGGCCAGGCGCCGGGTGTTGCCGCTGTCAAAGCCGCCCACCACCACCATGGCCTGCACCCGCCGGGCAATGTCCACGGCCTCCTGCTGGCGCTTGCGGGTGGCGTCGCAAATGGTTTGCAGCACGGGAATTTCGCGGCCCAGGCGCTGCCGCAGCCAGGCCACCACGTCTTCGAAGGCCGCGCGGTCCTGGGTGGTCTGGGCGGCCAGGAAATAGTCCGTGTCGTCGTGCAGGGCCAGCCCCTTCAGTTCGTCCAGCGAGCCGAAGACCATGGCCCCTTCCCCGGCGTAGGAGAGCAGGCCGCGCACCTCCGGGTGGTCGGCCTCTCCGAACAGCAGCAGGGTGCCGCCCCGGCCGCGTTCTTCCGCAATGCCCAGTTGGGCACGCTTGACCTTGGGGCAGGTGGCGTCCACCACCGAGGCGCCGGTGGCATTCAGGGCCGCTTCCTCGGCTACGGGAATGCCGTGCGCGCGGATGACCACCCGCTGGCCGGGGACCACCTGGGCGGTGTCGCGCAGGCAGCGCACCCCGCGCTCCTCGTAGTGGGCCATCACCTGCGGGTTGTGGATGATGGGGCCCAGGGTGGCGATGGGCGCGTTGTTTTCGGTCACTTCCCGGTCCAGCTTGCGCAGGGCCAGGCTGACCCCCATGCAGAAGCCCGCCGTGCGGGCGCGAATGATCTTCATGGCCGGGCCTCTCCATCGGTGTTGGTGGTGGTTTGGTCGGCGCCGCCGCCTTCCGCGAACGCCTGCGGGGTCAGGTGGGTTTCCAGCAGTTCTTCCAGCAGGTCGCGGTCCAGGCACGAGGCCAGCCGGTTGCGCAGCGCCCGCACGCCGGGAATGTGGCGCACATAGCGCGGCACGAAGGTGCGCATCTTGAGCAGGGCGGTGCGTTCGCCGGAGTGGGCAAGGGCCAGTTCCAGATGGCGGCGGATGAGCGCCTTCAGCCGGTCCGCGTCGGGCGGCGGGGGCTGGCCCCCGGCCAGCAGCACCCGGTATTCGTCGAAGACGGCGGGGTTGTTCATGGCCCCCCGCGCGAACATCACCGTGGCCACGCCGGTTTCGCGCACGCAGCGCACCGCGTCGGCCGCCGTGAACAGGTCGCCGCTGGCAATGACCGGAATGGACAGCGCGGCCGCAAGCTCGCGCAGGGAGCTCCAGCGTGCCTCGCCGCCAAAGCCCTGCCGCGCGAAGCGGGGGTGCAGGGTGATCCAGCCCGCGCCCGCGTCTTGCAGCCGCAGGGCCATTTCGCGCCAGGTTTCTTCACCCGCCTGCCAGCCCAGCCGCATCTTGAAGCCCACCCGGCCTTCTCCGGCCACCTCCACCATGGCGCGGGCAACGGCCAGGGCGTTGTCCATGTCCCGCGACATGGCCGAGCCGCAACCCGTCTTGACCACCTTGGGCACCGAACATCCCATGTTCAGGTCGAACCAGCGAAAGCCCTGCTCCAGCAGCCCCGGCATGACCGTGCGCATGATGTCCGCGTCGGCCCCGAACAGTTGCAGGACAAGCGGCGTGTCTTCAGGCGTGGAGGCCAGCAGGTCGCGGGTGCCGGGACTGTGGTACAGCAACCCCTTGGCGCTGACCATTTCGGTGCAGCAGGCCGCCGCGCCGTGCTCGCGGCACAGCAGGCGGAAGGGCAGGTCGGAATACCCGGCCAGGGGGGCCAGCCACGGGGCGTCGGTCCGCAGGGGCGGGGCCAGGGACAGGTGGGGGGCGGCGGATGCGGT
>NZ_VSMK01000118.1 GCF_011682075.1 Nitratidesulfovibrio liaohensis | reverse complement strand
CGGCAAGGGGCTGGGCGCGGGCGCGGCACGCGGCGACCAGTACGTGCGCATCGGCATCCGCACGCCGGGCGAGGCCACCCCGCGCGAACGGGAACTGTGGGAAGAACTGGCCCGGACCTCGGCGTTCCGGGCGCGCGACTAGCGGACAGGAAGACCGAAACCGACGCGGAACCCCGCCGACACGACTTGCATCCGGAGGTGACACCACATGTACCCCGATGACGGCAACGAACCTGGATATGACCGGGGGCACGGCCTTGCGCAGGGCGGCGAACTGCCCATCCGTTCGGAATTCATCGCCTGGGCGGAATTCCTTCAGGTGTCCGGCGTGCACCCCAGCCGCCTTGGCGAACTGATCGAACTGGGCTGGCTGGAGCCACGCCGTACGGCGGGAGAAGGCTACCTGTTCCGCCGGGTGGACGTGTACCGCACCCGCAAGCTGGAACGCATCTGCGCCGACTTCGAACTGTCCAGCCTGGGCGGTTCCATCGTCGTGGACCTGCTGGACCGCATCGACCGGCTGGAGCGCAGGGTGCGCGAGTTGGAAGCGCAACGATAGCGTCATGACAAGATAGCTACGCGGCCCGGCAGCGGTGCATACGCGCCGGGCAGCATGAAATTTTTCGCCACGGGCGCGCCGCCCCCGGCATTCTGGCAGGGGAAGCTGGCAGCCGCCCACGGCACACTGCATTCCTGGCCCGGTCCGCCGGACAAGGGGGAAAGAACGATATGGACATCAACAAGTTCACCGAAAAATCGCAGCAGGCCATTGCAGAGGCCCAGTCCACCGCCGTGCGCCTTGGGCACCAGCAGGTGGACGTGGAGCACGCCGCGCTTGCCCTGGTCCGTCAGGAACAGGGGCTGGTGCCGCGCCTGCTGGAACGGGCGGGCTACAAGCCCGATGCCTTTGCCGCCGCCCTTGAGGCGGCGTTGCAGAAACGCCCGGCGGTCAGCGGCCCCGGCGCGGCCCAGGGGCAGATCTACGTCACCCAGCGCCTGAACCAGGCTCTGGTGCGCGCGCAGGACTTCGCCAGGCGGCTCAAGGACGAGTACGTCAGCGTCGAACACCTCATCTGCGCCTTTCTGGAAGAACCGCCCTCCACCGACATGGGCCGCGTGGCCCGCGAGTTCGGCCTGACGCAGGACAAGCTGCTGGCCGTGCTGGAAGACGTGCGCGGCGCGCAGCGCGTCACCTCGCAGAATCCGGAGGACACCTACGAGGCGCTCCAGAAGTACGGGCGCGACCTGGTGGAAGAAGCCCGCAAGGGCAAGCTGGACCCGGTCATCGGGCGCGATGCGGAAATCCGCCGCGTGGTGCGCATCCTGTCACGGCGCACCAAGAACAACCCCGTGCTCATCGGCGAGGCGGGCGTGGGCAAGACGGCCATCGTCGAGGGCCTGGCCCACCGCATCCTGAAGGGCGACGTGCCGGAGGGCCTGAAGAACCGCAGCCTGTTCGCGCTGGACATGGGTGCGCTCATCGCCGGGGCCAAGTACCGGGGCGAGTTCGAGGAACGGTTGAAGGCCGTGCTGAAGGAAGTGGAAAAGGCCGAAGGCCGCATCCTGATGTTCATCGACGAACTGCACACCATCGTGGGCGCGGGCAAGTCCGACGGGGCCATGGATGCCGGCAACCTGCTGAAACCCATGCTGGCGCGCGGCGAGTTGCACTGCATCGGCGCCACCACGCTGGACGAGTACCGCAAGTACATCGAGAAGGACCCGGCGCTGGAACGCCGCTTCCAGCCGGTGGTGGTGGACGAACCCACGGTGGAGGACACCATATCCATCCTGCGCGGCCTGCGCGAACGGTTCGAGGTGCACCACGGGGTGCGCATCAGCGATTCGGCCATCGTCGAGGCGGTGACCCTGTCGCACCGCTACATCACCGACCGCCAGTTGCCGGACAAGGCCATCGACCTCATCGACGAGGCCGCCGCGCTGATCCGCACCGAAATAGACTCGCTGCCCGCCGAACTGGACGAGGTGAACCGCAAGGTCATGCAGCTTGAGATCGAGCGCGAGGCCCTGCGCCGAGAGACGGACGCCGCCTCGCGCGAGCGGCTGGAAAAGCTGGAGAACGAACTGGCCGACCTGCGGGCCAGCCAGGCCACCCTGCTGGCCCAGTGGGAGCGTGAAAAGGGCTCCATCGACGCCGTGCGCACCATCAAGGAAGAAATCGAGCGCACCCGCCTGGCCATCGACGAGGCGGAGCGCAACTACGACCTCAACCGGGCGGCGGAACTGAAGTATTCCAAGCTGCTGGAGCTTGAGCGCAAGCTGGCCGCCGCCGAGCACGGCGACGATGAGAACCGCCTGCTGAAGGAAGAGGTGCGCCCCGACGACGTGGCCGAAATCGTGGCCCGCTGGACGGGCATTCCGGTCACCCGGCTGCTGGAGTCGGAGCGCGAAAAGCTGCTGCGCCTGGGCGACGTGCTGCACGAGCGCGTGGTGGGGCAGGACGAGGCCGTGGAGGCAGTGGCCGAAGCCGTGCTGCGCGCCCGGGCCGGGCTGTCCGACCCCGGGCGGCCCATCGGGTCGTTCATCTTCCTTGGCCCCACGGGCGTGGGCAAGACCGAACTGTGCAAGACGCTGGCGGAATCGCTGTTCGACAGCGAGGACAACATCGTGCGCATCGACATGAGCGAGTACATGGAGAAGCACGCGGTGGCCCGGCTCATCGGGGCGCCCCCCGGCTACGTGGGCTATGACGAGGGCGGCCAGCTGACCGAGGCGGTGCGCCGAAAGCCGTACAGCGTGGTGCTGTTCGACGAAATAGAAAAGGCCCACGCCGACGTGTTCAACGTGCTGCTGCAAATCCTGGACGACGGGCGGCTTACCGACAGCCATGGCCGCACCGTGGACTTCAAGAACACCATCATCATCATGACCTCCAACATCGGGTCGTCACACCTGCTGGACGGCATCACCGACGCGGGCGAATTCCGCCCCGGCGTGCGCGACAAGGTGATGGACGAGATGCGTCGTCACTTCCGCCCCGAGTTCCTGAACCGGGTGGACGAGATCGTCATGTTTCGCCCGCTGCTGCCCGAGCAGATCGGGCGCATCGTGGAACTGTTGCTGGGCAGGCTGCGGGGGCGGCTGGCAGAGCGCAAGATCACCCTGGAACTTACCGATGCGGCGCGCGACTTCATCGCCGAATCGGCTTACGACCCGGTGTACGGTGCGCGGCCCCTGCGGCGCTATCTGCAAACCAACGTGGAAACCCCGCTGGCCCGCCGCCTGATCTCGGGCGACCTGAAGGACGGGCAGCATGTGGCCATCGGGGTTAGGCTGGACAAGCTGACGTTTGAGTAAGGAGTATGCCACACTTGGGCCTTTCGCCCTTCGGCTGCGTCAGATTCGCCTTTTGCTCCGGTCACGTACGAGAAAAGTACGCTCCCTTCACAAAAGGCGAATCTTCCTTGCCGAAGAACGAAAATCCTCAAGTGTGGTCATCCTCCTGAAGAAAAGAGAACAGTGGGTGTAAGGCCTCGTCGCCCGTCATGCTACGGCATCTAGCGTGGCCACAAGGATGATGGCTGCAAGGTGTTTGCGGCATGTAACCTGAGGCCGCCCCGCCGCCCATTGGTATGCCATGCCGATTGCCCTGCGGTGGCGCTTCTGGTAATGGCACCGGCACGGGCGGTTCGCCCATCCAACTTTCACATTCCCGGAGCAGAACATGCGTTGGTTGCTGCTGGCCGCGCTTACGGCCCTTTTCGCGTTCGCAGGTCACGGAACCGCCATGGCGGCTTCGGCACAGAGGGGACACACGGTGATCAAGCTGGAAACGAGCATGGGCGACATCGTCGTCGAACTGGATGACGAAAAGGCCCCCAAGACCGCTGCCAACTTTCGCGAATATGTCGCGGCGGGCCACTACGACGGCACCATCTTCCACCGCGTCATCGACGGCTTCATGATCCAGGGTGGCGGCTACGACGAGAAGATGCACGAAAAGCCCACCCGCGAGCCCGTCGAGAACGAGGCCAACAACGGCCTGCGCAACGAAAAGTACACCCTGGCCATGGCCCGTACCATGTCGCCGCATTCCGCCACCGCCCAGTTCTTCATCAACGTGAAGGACAACGCCTTCCTCGACCACCGCGCGCCCACCATGCAGGGCTGGGGCTACGCCGTGTTCGGCAAGGTGATCGAAGGCACCGACGTGGTGGACAAGATCAAGGCCGTGCGCACGGCCACCGTGGGTTCGTTCGAGAACGTGCCCACCACCCCCGTGGTCATCAAGAAGGCCACCGTGCTGCCCCCGGCGGCGAAGTAGCCCTGATCTACGGCACGACGGAAAAGACGCTTCCACGGCGCCCCGCACCCCAACCGGGTTGCGGGGCGCTTTTGCGTGGTGGTGCTGCCCATAGGCGGGCGGCGGCAAGGGTGGTATGATGCAACAGTGCGTGCCCCACATGGGGGTATGCCGCGCGTCATGGGCAGCATGGGCAGCATGGGCAGCATGGGCAGCACGAGCCGCAGGGCCGCATGGGCAGCGCAGGGTGCGCATAAGCACGAGCCGCAGGGCCGCATGGGCAGCGCAGGGTGCGCATCAGCACGGGCGGCTGGGTCGCCACGGCACAATCCCGATATTCCGGCATTCTGACACCCAGAAAGCAAGGACGACATCCCTCATGGAATACCGCATCGAGCGCGACAGCCTTGGAGAACGCAAGGTGCCCGCCCACGCCTACTACGGCGTGCAGACCCTGCGGGCATTGGAGAATTTCGACGTCACCGGGCTGACCATAGGCCGCCACCCCCGCTTCGTGCAGGCGCTGGCGTCGGTGAAGAAAGCCGCCGCCCTGGCCAACATGGAATTGGGCCTGCTGGACGGCGACGTGGGGCAGGCCATCGTGCAGGCCTGCCGCGAAGTGCGTGAAGGCCGCTTTGACGAGCAGTTCGTGGTGGATGTGATCCAGGGCGGGGCTGGCACCTCGGTGAACATGAATGCCAACGAGGTCATCGCCAACCGCGCCCTGGAACTGATGGGCCGGGCGCGCGGCGAATACGGCGTGGTCAGCCCGCTGAACCACGTCAACCTCTCGCAGTCCACCAACGATGTGTACCCCACGGCCTTGCGCATCGCGCTTGTATGGTACGCGCGCGACCTGGAAGCCGCCCTGCGCGAACTGCGCGATGCCTTCCACGCCAAGGGCGAGGCCTTTGCCGACGTCATCAAGATGGCCCGCACCCAGTTGCAGGATGCCGTGCCCATCACCCTGGGCGCGGAATTCGCGGCCTACGGGGTGACCGTGGGCGAGGATACCGAACGCCTGGCCGAGGTGGCCCGCCTGCTGTGCGAGGTGAACATCGGCGCAACCGCAGTGGGCACCGGCATCAACACCGTGCCCGGCTATGCGCCGCTGGTCTGCGACCGGCTGGCGGACATCACCGGGCTGCCGCTCTCGCTTTCGCCCAACCTTGTGGAGGCCACCAGCGACGCCGGGGCCTATGTCACCCTTTCCGGGCTGCTGAAACGCGTGGCGGTGAAGCTTTCCAAGATCTGCAACGACCTGCGCCTGCTCTCGTCCGGGCCGTTCACCGGCCTTGGCGAAATATCCCTGCCCGCCGTGCAGCCGGGGTCCAGCATCATGCCGGGCAAGGTCAACCCGGTGATTCCGGAACTGGTCAACCAGGTCTGCCAGCAGGTCATCGGCAACGACCTTACGGTAACCCTGGCGGCAGAGGCGGGACAACTGGAACTGAATGTGTTCGGCCCCATCATGGCCTGCAACCTGTTCCAGTCGCTGGAAATCCTGACGCGGGCGGCGCGCATCCTGCGGGTGCGCTGCGTGGAGGGCATCACCGCCAACCGCGAACGCTGCCTGGAACTGCTGCACGGTTCGCTGGGCATGGTCACGGCGCTGGCCCCGGTCATCGGCTACGAGGCTGCGGCAACGGTGGTCAAGGACGCCCGCGCCACGGGGCGCACGCCGCGCGACCTGCTGGTGGAGCGGGGGCTGATGGGACCGGAAGACTACGACGACTTGATGGACCCTGCCAAGATGCTTGGCCCGCGCGACGTGCGCGGTCATCGCAACGGCAATTCGCGGCAGGATGCGGCAGGTCTGGAAAAGGCGGAGAAGAAAGCGGCGGAGCAGGGGGCCGGGCCGGAAGTGCCGGATGTGGGGGATGGGCCGCATGAGGGGGGCGCATGCCCCGTGGCCTGACCTTCACCCGTCTGGCGGACCTTGCCCACCCCATCGGCAGCGGCATGCCGCGTTGGCCCGGCGACCCGCCGGTGACCTTTCTGGATGTGGCCAGCCGCGAAGAGGACGGCTACGACCTGCGTGTTTTCGCCATGGGCGAGCACAGCGGCACCCACGTCAACGCGCCGCTGTCCTTCCTGCCCGGCGGCGCGGACGTGCGCGCGGCGGCCCCATGGCCGCTGCTGCTGCCCTTGGCCGTG
>NZ_VSMK01000117.1 GCF_011682075.1 Nitratidesulfovibrio liaohensis | reverse complement strand
GGGACGCGTTTCGTCGGGCACGGCGATGGCCACGGAGCGCGGGGCCGGGCGGTCTTCCAGCCGCTGGCAGCCCAGCGGCTCGTCAAGGGCGGCGTGCAGGGCGGCCAGGGGGTCGGCCAGCGGCTGTACCGGGTTCGGTTCGAAGACGTCCACGTGGACGGAATCCGGCAGCTCCAGGGGCACGTAGCCGTGCCCGTACTTCAGGTCGATGCGCATGAAACGAAACCTCTTGCGAATGGTAGCGCAGGGGAAGGGATTCCCCCCGCCGCGTGCAGCCCTTCCGGAAATGCACACGGCGGAGGGACGGAACGAACGCGCGGTACGACTGACGCTAGAAGAGCATGCCTTCCGGAGTGGGAACGCCCAACAGCATCGCGAACCCTATCCAGACGAACAGGCACAGCACCACGGTGAACGCGGCGGAGGCCACGGCCTTCTTGCGCGTGCCGCCACCGGCGTCGCTCAGCACCATGGACATGCCGAACAGGTACAGGGCGGAGGCAAGGTAGAAGCCCAGCACAGGGATTATGGCCACATAGGCGATGGCCCCGGCGGAGATCATGACCACGCGGTTTACAGCCACGGGTTCGTCGTCCTGCGGCGCATTCCGCCCTTGCGGCCCTTCAGCAGGCCAAGGCCACACAGATAGATGCCGCCAAGGGCCATGAAGATGATCAGCATCCGGGGGAACAGCAGGCTGACCCCTTCAAGGTCGCCGCTCTGGGCGTGGAACACACCGGCCATGACCAGCACGGCGAGACCGGAAGCGATGTCGGCAACGCTGCTACGCATGGGTGGAATCCTCCTTGGGCTGCGCGATGTCGCAGCCGCAGTCGCGGCGCTTGCGCTTCCAGTCCAGCAGGAAGGGGGTGGCCAGCGAAAGCAGGGTGAGCACGATGAGCAGGATGGCGATGGGGCTTTCAAGGAACACGTTGATCACCGAACCGCCGGAAGCCTTGGACAGGTGCACGCACTTGCCGAGGTTTTCTTCGATCATGGGGCCAAGGATGATGCCGAGGGCCATGGCCCCGGTATCCAGGCCCACCCGGCCCGAGAAGTAGCCCAGGAAGCCGAAGATGATGACGATCCACACGTCCAGCATGCTGTTGCGGATGGCGTACGAGCCGATGACCGACAGCACCACGATGGCGATGGCCACGAAGGTCAGGCGGATGCTGAGCAGCTTGGTCATGATGCGGGCCAGCAGCAGGCCGATGGGAATCATCAGCAGGTTCACCGCAAACTGCGACATGATGAAGGTGTAGGCCAGGTCGCCCGTGGCGGTGAACACCTTGAAGCCGGGCTGGATGCCCTTGGCCAGCAGCGCGCCCAGGATGACCGCCGCCACCGCGCTGCCCGGAATGCCCAGGGTCAGCATGGGGATCAGCGAACCGCCGATGACCGCGTTGTTGGCACTTTCGCTGGATGCAAGCCCTTCCACGGCACCCTTGCCGTATTTGGAAGGATCCTTGTCCCAGCGTTTGGACTCGTTGTAGGCGATGATGGAGGCGATCTCGCCGCCCGCACCGGGCAGCATGCCCACCAGGCCGCCGATGAGCGAGGAGCGCATCAGGATGACCTTGCAACGGCCCACCAACGCGCCGAAAACCTCGCGGAAGGCGCCGGGGGTAGGCTTGTAGTCGGCGATGAACGGCTTGTAGCTGCCGATCAGGTACAGCACCTGCGAGAAGGAAAACAGGCCGATCATGGCGGGGATGACCTCGATGCCCTGCACCAGCGGGTAGTACCCGAAGGTGAAGCGCGGCACCCCGGCGTTGGGGTCGATGCCCACGGTGGACACCAGCAGGCCCATGGCCCCGGACAGCAGGCCCTTGACCATGTTGCCCGACGACATGACCGCGATGGTGGACAGGCCGAAGATGCACAGCCAGAAATTCTCGGGGCCGCCGAACTGCAAGGCAAACCGGGCCAGCGGCGCGGCCAGGAACAGCAGCAGCACTGTGCCGACGATGCCGCCAAAGGCCGAAGACAGCAGGGAGGTGACCAGGCCGATGTCGGCCCGACCGGCCTGACACAGCGGCCAGCCGTCAAAGGTGGTGGCCACGGACGAGGGCGTGCCGGGCGTGCAGATGAGGCAGGCGGAGTTGGCCCCCCCGTAAATGGCGCCGGCATAGATGGCGCCCAGCATGATCAGGCCGCTGGTGGCATCCATGGCAAAGGTGGCCGGCACCATGAGGGCGACGCCCATGGTGGCGGTAAGACCCGGCAGGGCGCCCACGATGATGCCGCCCGTCAGGCCGACAACCATCAGCAGGATGTTCAGCGGTTCGAACAGATGCCCTATGGCCGGTCCGATAAATTCCATCATTGCAAAGCTCCTTGGTACAGGGCGGAGAGGGGTGGTACCCCGCTCCGGCGGTATCAGGGTTGGCTACTTCAGCAGGCCGGCCTTCTTGCATACGCGTTCCGCGTGCCACGTACGTCGCAAAGACTTTGCCATCCGTGTATCCGGTGGCTGGCCCGTCATCTTTCATGTCGACAAGGCAGCAAGTATCTCCATTAGTTCTGCGTGATATGGCCTGCACGTCGTTGGTCCCGACCGCCGTGAAGCCGATGATCATGCTGGTGTATTTTCGAAAGGCCTTGCGCAGGCGGCGCTGGTGGCCGCATGTCAGATGACAGGCAGCGCCGCGGGGGCCAGCCGTGCAAGGAAACGCATCGTTACGCAGGGCTACCGTCTCGGGGGGCGGGATGCTTTTGACCACAAACAGGCCCCCCGCCGCACGCAATCCTTCGGAAAGGCGCACGACGGGGGGAACGAAGAGAACGGCGCCGCGCGGCAGGTGCGTCTAGAAGAGCATGCCTTCCGGAGTGGGAACGCCCAACAGCATCGCGAACCCTATCCAGACGAACAGGCACAGCACCACGGTGAACGCGGCGGAGGCCACGGCCTTCTTGCGCGTGCCGCCACCGGCGTCGCTCAGCACCATGGACATGCCGAACAGGTACAGGGCAGAGGCAAGATAGAAGCCCAGTACAGGGATTATGGCCACATAGGCGATGGCCCCGGCGGAGATCATGACCACGCGGTTTACAGCCACGGGTTCGTCGTCCTGCGGCGCTTCGGCTCCCTTGCGGCCCTTCAGCAGGCCAAGGCCGCACAGATAGATGCCGCCAAGGGCCATGAAGATGATCAGCATCCGGGGGAACAGTAGGCTGACCCCTTCAAGGTCGCCGCTCTGGGCGTGGAACACGCCGGCCATGACCAGCACGGCGAGACCGGAAGCGATGTCGGCAACGCTGCTACGCATGGGTGGAATCCTCCTTGGGCTGCGCGATGTCGCAGCCGCAGTCGCGGCGCTTGCGCTTCCAGTCCAGCAGGAAGGGGGTGGCCAGCGAAAGCAGGGTGAGCACGATGAGCAGGATGGCGATGGGGCTTTCGAGGAACACGTTGATCACCGAACCGCCGGAAGCCTTGGACAGGTGCACGCACTTGCCGAGGTTTTCCTCGATCATGGGGCCAAGGATGATGCCGAGGGCCATGGCCCCGGTATCCAGACCCACCCGGCCCGAGAAGTAGCCCAGAAAGCCGAAGATGATGACGATCCACACGTCCAGCATGCTGTTGCGGATGGCGTACGAGCCGATGACCGACAGCACCACGATGGCGATGGCCACGAAGGTCAGACGGATGCTGAGCAGCTTGGTCATGATGCGGGCCAGCAGCAGGCCGATGGGGATCATCAGCAGGTTCACCGCAAACTGCGACATGATGAAGGTGTAGGCCAGGTCGCCCGTGGCGGTGAACACCTTGAAGCCGGGCTGGATGCCCTTGGCCAGCAGCGCGCCCAGGATGACCGCCGCCACCGCGCTGCCCGGAATGCCCAGGGTCAGCATGGGGATCAGCGAACCGCCGATGACCGCGTTGTTGGCACTTTCGCTGGCGGCAAGCCCTTCCACGGCACCCTTGCCGTATTTGGCGGGGTTCTTGTCCCAGCGCTTGGCCTCGTTGTAGGAGATGATGGAGGCAATCTCACCACCCGCGCCGGGCAGCATGCCCACAAGGGTGCCGATGATGGACGAGCGCATCAGGTTGACCTTGCAGCGGCCCACCAGGGCGCGCACCACTTCGCCAAAGGCGCCGGGCGCGGGCTTGTAGTCGGCGATGAACGGCTTGTAGCTGCCGATCAGGTACAGCACCTGCGAGAAGGAAAACAGGCCGATCATGGCGGGGATGACCTCGATGCCCTGCACCAGCGGGTAGTACCCGAAGGTGAAGCGCGGCACCCCGGCGTTGGGGTCGATGCCCACGGTGGACACCAGCAGGCCCATGGCCCCGGACAGCAGGCCCTTGACCATGTTGCCCGACGACATGACCGCGATGGTGGACAGGCCGAAAATGCACAGCCAGAAATTCTCGGGGCCGCCGAACTGCAAGGCGAACCGGGCCAGCGGCGCGGCCAGGAACAGCAGGAACACGGTGCCGACGATGCCGCCGAATACGGACGCCAGCAGAGAGGTTATGAGGCCGATGTCGGCCCGACCGGCCTGGCACAGCGGCCAGCCGTCAAAGGTGGTGGCCACGGACGAGGGCGTGCCGGGCGTGCAGATGAGGCAGGCGGAGTTGGACCCGCCGTAGATGGCGCCTGCATAGATCGCCCCCAGCATGATCAGGCCGCTGGTGGCGTCCATGGCGAAGGTGGCCGGCACCATGAGGGCGACGCCCATGGTGGCGGTAAGGCCCGGCAGGGCCCCCACGATGATGCCCCCCGTCAGACCCGCGACCATCAGCAGGATGTTCAACGGCTCGAACAGGTGCCCGATGGCCGGTCCGATAAATTCCATCATTGTGATGCTCCTTGGAACGGACCGGGGAGGGATGGCACCCCTCCCCGGCGGTATCAGGGTCCGCTACTTCAGCAGACCGGCCTTCTGCAGCATGGTTCTTGCGAACTCGTTCTGGGTGCGGACGTACGCCGCAAAGGCATCACCATCCATGTATTCGGTGGGCTGGCCCGCCTTCTTCATGTCGGCAATGTATTCGGGGTCGTCGCAGATCTTCTTGAAGGTTTCGCGCAGGTAGTCCAGCTGGGCCTTGTCGACGCCCTTGGGGGCAACGTAGGCGCGGCGGATGTCGGACACCACGTCGAAGCCCTGTTCGCGCAGGGTGGCCACGTCGGGCAGGAAGGCGTTGCGCTTTTCTGCCGCAAGGCCGAGCACGGTCATTTCCTCAAGGCTGCGCATGACGTCGTTCAGGTTGCCGAACATGACGTCGATCTCGCCGCCCAGCAGGGCCGCGTTCTGGTCGGCGGCGCCCTTGTAGAACACTTCGGTGACGGGGAAGTCGAACTTGCCCTTCACGTCCAGGAACATCAGGTGATGGCCGCTGTTGGGGCCCACCAGGCCCACCTTGAGCTTGCCGGGGTTGGCCTTGGCAAACTCGAAGATTTCCTTGACCGACTTGAACTTGCTGTCGTTGCGCACGACCACGGCCTGCGGATCGTTCACGACCTGGCAGATGTAGGCGTAGCTGTCGATGGAGAACATGGCCTTCTGGACCATGGGCTGCAGCACCAGATGCGGAATGTTGATGCCGCCGATGGTGTAGCCGTCGGGACGGGCGTTGGCGATTTCGCCGAAGCCGATGGCGCCGCCGGCGCCGGGCTTGTAGACGAACACCCACTGCTGGTCGGAGTACTTGTTCCAGTACTTCTGCATGATGCGGGCCTGCACGTCGCTGGACCCGCCCGCCGTGAAGGCGATGATCATGTTGATGGGCTTTTCGGGATACTTGGCATAGGCATCACCGGCAACCGCAAGGCCGAGGACGAGCAGCGCCGCAAGGGCCAGCCGCGCAAGGAAACGCACTTTCATGTAGGGCTCCTTTTTCGGTCTTCGAAGTTCAAGGCACCTGTCGATGCTCCCCCTCGGGGGGAGCGAAATTCTGGCAGCGCCCGTACGAACCGGCCCTACGAAAGGCGGGAGTGGGTGCGGCGGTCCCCGTGCATGCCTATGCGGCTGCTGCGCCGTCCCGCGGGATCACGCCTGTGGCGGTCCCGCCCCTTGCTGGTTCGCTGTCATGCAATGCATCTCATCACTACGCGCGCTACCCGTGATGGTCCATGGTGCCCCGGAGCGCCAGGCAGGCCTGGAATGACCGGGGCTCCGCTGTCCCGCCCCGGCGTGCCACCGACCGGGGCGGGACGCCGCCCCGGCGACCATCGCCAGGGCGGCAGCGAAGGCTAGGCGCTTTCGTACAGACGGGTAAGGACGAACTCGCGGTGGCCCAGCACTTCGGCGGCGGTGTTACGGCCGTTGGCGGTGCGGATGGCCATTTCCACCAGTTTGTCGCCGGCGCCGTCCATGGTCAGTTCCTTGCGCAGGATGCCCGACACGTCCACGTCGATGTGTTCGCTCATGGTGCGCACGGTGCGCGGGTTGGCGCACAGCTTCACCACCGGAAGGATGGGGTTGCCGA
>NZ_VSMK01000116.1 GCF_011682075.1 Nitratidesulfovibrio liaohensis | reverse complement strand
TGACCATCGCGCCCCCGCGCCGTCATCCCGCCCGCACCGCCCGCCGCCCGCCAGGCCCCGGCCCGTCTGGACGCAAGAGCGACCGCTTCACTCCGACCCGGCGCGGGGTTGATTTCTGGCATTCCAGCGCCTACAACCATTCCGAATATCGAAAAATCATGCCTCACGACGGTACGGGAAGCGAACCGCCCGCCCCCGCCGCCGCGCGACACAGCAGGAGCCTTTTCACCACACCGCACGACTCGCACCCACACCGCACCCGCCGGGACCACACCCGCGCGACGCCCAGGAGGAACCGCATGGAACAGCATCTTGATGCCCGCATCGTCGAGCGCGGCAAGGAATTTTTCAAGAGCATCAGCGGCGAGGCCCCGTCCATCTTCAACAAGGGCTTCTGGACCGGCAAGGTCATGGACTGGGCCATGCAGAACGAGGGCTTCAAGGTCCAGCTGTTCCGCTTCGTGGACGTCCTGCCCTACCTGAACACCTCCGAGGCGCTCACCCGCCACATCCGCGAATATTTTTCCGCCGACGGAGCGGACGTGCCCCCCGTGCTCAAGTGGGGCGCGGGCGCTGCCGGGTTCGGCGGGGCGTTCACCGGCATGCTCATGGGCAAGTTCATCCGGTCCAACATCGAAGGCATGGCCCGCACCTTCATCATCGGTGAAAACACCAAGGAAGCCATCAAGGGGCTGGCCAAACTGCGCAAGGAAGGCTTTGCCTTCACCGTGGACCTGCTGGGCGAAGCCACGGTGAGCGAGGAAGAAGCCGACGCCTACCGCGACGGCTACCTTGAGGTGCTGGACGCCATTGCCAAGGAACACGCCAAGTGGGCGCCGCTGGCCGATTCGACCGATTCCACCGGCACGACCGCGAGAGGCTCTGGCGGTCCCGATGCTTCACAAGACTGGGGCCACACCCCCAAGGTGAACGTGTCCATCAAGCCTTCGGCCCTCTACTCGCAGGCCAAGCCCGGCGACGTGGAAGGGTCCGTGCAGGGCATGATGTCGCGCCTGGTGCCCATCTACCGCAAGATCGTGGCAATGGGCGGCTTCCTGTGCATCGACATGGAGCAGCTGAAGTACCGCGAAATGACGCTGGAACTGTTCAAGCGGCTGCGCACCATGCCGGAATTCCGCGACTATCCCCACCTGTCCATCGTGCTGCAGGCCTACCTGCGCTGCACGGAACATGATCTGGACGAGCTTCTGGCCTGGGGCCGCGCCGAAAGGCTGCCCTTCGGCATCCGCCTGGTGAAAGGTGCCTACTGGGACTACGAAACGGTGATGGCCAAGCAGAACGGCTGGGAAATTCCCGTGTGGACCCGCAAGCCGGAATCGGACATCTGCTACGAAAAGCTGGCCCGCCGCATTCTCGAGAACAACGACCTCGTCTACTTCGCCTGCGCCTCGCACAACGTGCGCACCATTTCCACGGTGATGGAAACGGCCCGCGCGCTGAACGTGCCCGCCCACCGCTACGAATTCCAGGTGCTGTACGGCATGGCCGAGCCGGTGCGAAAGGGCCTGAAGAACGTGGCCGGGCGCGTGCGCCTGTACTGCCCGTACGGCGAACTGATCCCCGGCATGGCCTACCTTGTGCGCCGCCTGCTGGAAAACACCGCCAACGAATCCTTCCTGCGCCAGAGCTTCGTGGACGGCGCGGAACTGGAACGGCTGCTGGAAAACCCGCAGGCCACGCTGGAGCGCGAACTGGCCGCCGCCCCGCCGCCGCGTTCCACTCCGGTGGCCCAGCCCGGCCCCGACGGCCTGCCCCCGTTCGTCAACGAAAGCATGCTGGACCTGACCATACCCGCCAACCGCGCGGGCTTCGTGAACGCCATCGCGGAAGTGCGCGGCAAGGCGGGCGGGGTGATTCCGCTGTTCATCGGCGGCAAGGACGTGACCACCGAAGACACCATCGCCTCCACCAACCCGGCGAACCCGGCGGAAGTCATCGCCAGGGTCTGCCAGGGCGGCAAGCCGGAAGTGGACGCCGCCATCGAGGCCGCCGAAAAGGCCTTCCCGGCCTGGCGCGACACATCCCCGGCGGACCGGGCCATGTTCCTGCACCGCGCGGCGGACATCGCCCGCCGCCGCATGTTCGAACTGTCCGCCTGGCAGGTGCTGGAAGTGGGCAAGCAGTGGGATCAGGCCTTCCATGACGTGGGTGAAGGCATCGACTTCCTGGACTACTACGCCCACGAAATGCTGCGCCTTGGCGCGCCGCGCCGCATGGGCCGCGCCCCCGGCGAACTGAACCACCTGTTCTACCAGCCGAAGGGCATTGCCGCGGTCATCGCGCCGTGGAACTTCCCCTTCGCCATCGCCATCGGCATGGCCGCCGCCGCCATCGTCACCGGCAACCCGGTGATCTTCAAGCCGTCGTCCATTGCCTCCCGCATCGGGTACAACCTTACGGAAATCTTCCGCGAGGCGGGCCTGCCCGAGGGCGTGTTCAACTACGTGCCGGGCCGCAGCTCGGTCATGGGCGACTATCTGGTGGAACACCCGCAGGTGAGCATGATCTGCTTCACCGGCTCCATGGAAGTGGGCCTGCGCATCCAGGAAAAGGCGGCAAAGGTGCAGCCCGGCCAGATGCAGTGCAAGCGCGTCATCGCGGAAATGGGCGGCAAGAACGCCATCATCATCGACGACGACGCCGACCTCGACGAGGCCGTGTTGCAGGTGCTGAACTCCGCGTTCGGCTTTCAGGGGCAGAAGTGCTCGGCCTGCTCGCGGGTCATCGTGCTGGACCCCATCTACGACCGCTTCGTGGAGCGCCTCGTCAAGGCGGCGCAGGCCATCAAGATCGGCCCGTCGGAAGACCCGGCCAACTACATGGGCCCGGTGGCCGACGCATCCCTGCAAAAGAACATCCTGGAATACGTGAAGGTGGCCGAGCAGGAAGGCAAGGTGCTGGTGAAGCGCACCGACATCCCCGCAGAAGGCTGTTACGTGCCGCTGACCATCGTGGAAGGCATCAAGCCGCATCATCGCATTGCGCAGGAAGAAATCTTCGGCCCGGTGCTGGCCGTGATGCGCGCGGGCAGCTTTGACGAGGCGCTGACCATCGCCAACGGCACCCGCTTTGCCCTGACCGGCGGCGTGTTCTCGCGCAGCCCCGAAAACCTGGCCAAGGCCCGCCGCGACTTCCGGGTGGGCAACCTGTACCTGAACCGCGGCTCCACCGGGGCCATGGTGGAACGCCAGCCCTTCGGCGGGTTCAAGATGTCCGGCGTCGGCTCCAAGACCGGCGGCCCCGACTACCTGCTGCAATTCATGGACCCGCGCTGCGTGACCGAAAACACCATGCGCCGGGGCTTTGCCCCCATCGAGGAAGACGACGACTGGATCGGCTAGAACTCTATATCTGCGCATCTGCCACCATATCTTTGGTGGCAGATGCGCAGACTACTCCTCTACAAAGAATAATATAGGAGGTATTATGGCGACGTTAAAATCTTTAGAATATCAACAGCTAGCCAAGACAACATCCCACACTGATGTTAATGGGACTTTTACTGTAGTAGACGTTGATGGGGAGAAATTCCTCCAAATCGACACGTACGGTTCTAAAGATAGGCAAAACCCAGGCAAAAAAAGCCAGTCACTCAGAATTTCAAAAAAAATGTTCATGGAACTTCAAGAAAAACTATCAGGAATTTTTTAACAAGCCACATACTAAATCCAAAAAACGAAGGCCGCATATCAACAGATATGCGGCATTTTCAATTTGACTTCAACTGCAGCGAACTATCTATCGCGCTGCGGAAATTTCGTTCTCCGGCAAGGAAGATTCGTTTATTTACGAAGGGAGCGTACTTTTGGCGTACGTGACCGGAGTAAAAAACGAATCTGACGCAGCCAGAGGGCGAAAGAACGCAGCGCGCCGCGCTACACCTTCAGCGTGCCCCGAAAATCATCCCACTGCTCGATGCCCATGCGCTCGCACAGGGCGGCCAGTTCATCCACCAGCCGGAACACGAAGTCGGGGCGGATGAAGTTGGCGGTGCCCACCTGCACGGCGTGCGCGCCGACGAGAAGGAATTCCAGCACGTCCTCTGCGCTGGTGATGCCGCCGATGCCGATGACCGGAATGGACACGGCTTTGGCCACCTGCCACACGCAGCGCAGGGCCACGGGCTTGATGGCCGGGCCGGACAGGCCGCCCACCACGTTGGCCAGCAGGGGCTTGCGGGTGTTGATGTCCACGCCCATGCCGGTCAGGGTGTTGATGCAGGACAGCACGTCGGCCCCGGCGTCTTCCACGGCGCGGGCCATGTGGGCGATGTCGGTGACGTTGGGCGACAGCTTGACGATGACCGGCTTGCTGCCCGCGCGCATCTTCACCGCTTCGGTCACCTTGGCGGCCTGGCGCGGGTCCTGCCCGAAGATCACCCCGCCTTCCTTCACGTTGGGGCACGAGATGTTCACTTCCAGCGCGGCCACGCCTTCTTCGGCGGCCAGCACGGCGGCAAGTTCGCCGAATTCGCCGGGGTCGCAGGCGTACAGGTTGGCCACGATGGGCACCTCGCGCCACGGGAGCTTGGGCAGGGTGGTGCGCACGAAGTACTCGGCGCCGTCATTCTGCAGTCCCACGGCGTTCAGCATGCCGCAGGGCGTTTCGGCCACGCGGGGCATGGGGTTGCCCCGGCGCGGGGCCAGGGACAGGCCCTTGACCACGATGCCGCCGAGTTTGGTCAGGTCGCCGTAGGGGGTGAACTCCACCCCGTACCCGAAGGTGCCCGAGGCGGTCATGACCGGGTTGTTCAGGGTCAGCGGGTGCAGCCCGCCGGGAAGGGTAACGTGCATGTCGATCATGACTTTTCTGATCCTATGTCCCGGATTCCAGGGGCGGATTCCAAATCAGGATTTTCGTTAGCGTTCGCAGGCCTGCACGGGCGCATCGGCAGCCGTGGGCGGGGCGGCGGTTTCGTCGTCGAAGGTGATCTGCTCTGCCCAGAACACCGGGCCCTGGGTGCAGGTCTGCACGTTGCCGCCCGCCTTGGCCGGGTCGGGCCATTGCTCGGTGGTGCGGCACACGCAGCCCAGGCACGCGCCCACGCCGCAGGCCATGCGCGTTTCCAGCGAAAGCTGGGTGCGCACGCCGTATTCCAGCGCGAACGAGCGCACCGTGCGCAGGAAGGGGGTGGGTCCGCAGGCCAGCACCAGCCCGTTCTGGTCGCGGAATTCGCGCATCCGGCGGCCAATGGTCTCGATGAACCGCGAAAGGTCTTCGGGGCCTTCCTCGTGGTGGCTGTCGGCCATGATCTTTTCGTTGATGCTCTCGAAGGGGTAGCACCCCAGCGGCATGCGGTGGCCGAAATCCATCCACAGGTTCCACGGCTTGGGGTGGGTGTGGGCATAGCCGATGAACGGCGCAATGCCGATGCCCCCGGCCAGCATCAGGGTGGGGGTGTCTGGCTCCATGGCAAAGGCGTTGCCCAAGGGGCCCCACACGTGCACCACGTCGCCGGAACGCAGTTGGGCAAGGCGGGCAGTGCCGCGCCCCACCACCTGGAAAAAGATGACCAGGTCACGCGCGCTGATGCGGCAGATGGAGAAGGGACGTGCCCACAGCATGTCCAGCGCCCATCCGGCAGGGCGCAGCATGACGAACTGGCCGGGCTTCCAGTCGGCCCACTGGGGGCGTTCCAGGCGCAGGGCGAAAAAGCGGGCCTCGCCTCCGGTCTGGCCGAAGGGTACGAGGTCGAGCACCTTGAGGTCGGTGCAGGCGGGTGTGTTCATGGCGGTGATGGTGTCCTCGAAAAGAATGTGGCCGCGTCGTGTGGCCGCCGGGGTGCGGGCGCACCCGAAGGCGGGAATCGCGCGCCCCCCGTGCATACGGGTGTAGTCGGCGTGGCGGGCGGGGTCAAGCGGTGGGAAGTGGTGCGGGGCCGCGCGGATGCGGCAAGTGCGGGATTCCGGCATGCCGCAGCTTCTGCGACAGACTGTCGGCAGCTGCCGGTAACGGGTGGCTTGCGGGAGAGCAGGGACCAGCCCCGCGCCAACGCCTCCCGCGAACATCGCCGGAAAACCCCGCGGACCA
Source organism: Nitratidesulfovibrio liaohensis (assembly GCF_011682075.1). Classification (GTDB taxonomy): domain Bacteria; phylum Desulfobacterota; class Desulfovibrionia; order Desulfovibrionales; family Desulfovibrionaceae; genus Cupidesulfovibrio; species Cupidesulfovibrio liaohensis. The sequence continues at coordinate 410 of NZ_VSMK01000116.1, read as the reverse complement.
TTGCGGTTGCCATGCGGGCGTTCTATGGTTAGATGCACTGCTCCCCGTGCGGCCACCGCGACGCCATCCGTCCCCGCCGCCATGTTGCCCCCGGCCAGCCGGACCATCCGGATCATCCGAATCATCTGGCCAGCCCCTTTCGCGGCCATTCCCGGCCCTTGCGCCCGGCGGGCAACCCCCACGCATATTTCATCCCCTGCGGAGAATCATACATGTCCAGCAAGCCTTCACGCCCCGCATCCGGCCCCAAGGGCGCCGCCGCCACGGGCAAACGCCCGGCAGGCCAGAAAAAATCCGGCAAGCCCGATACGGGCGACGCCCCCCGCTCGCGCGGGCGTGACGACCAGCAGTCCCGCGCGGATCGCCCGAATCGCCCCGCCCGTCCGGCCCGTCCGGCCCGCCCCGCCCCC
>NZ_VSMK01000115.1 GCF_011682075.1 Nitratidesulfovibrio liaohensis | reverse complement strand
TCCGCCGAGGCGGCCGGGCGCAGGGATGCCGCGCCCCCGTGCGACCTTGCGGCGCGGGTGTACCTGCGCGGCGAGACCGTGCGCGTGGACGCCGACGAACTGCGCGAACTGGTCGAGCTTGGCGAATGTCTGTTGCCCGATCCCGTGCCCGCCCACTGGCTGGGTGTGCCGCTGCGCACCCGCACCGGCGAGGTGCTGGGGGTCATCGTGTGCCAGGTGGCGGGCGAGGAAGGTGCCGAGCGTGCCGACCCTGTCCATCAGGCAGATCGGGCAGATCGGGCAGATCGGGCCGACACGCAGCCTCTGCCGCGTGCCGTGCCCGCGCGGGCCAGACCAGGCTTTTCGGCGGAGGACCGCCGCCTGCTGGAACTGGTATCCGGCCACGTGGCCGATGCCCTGGCCGCCAGGCGCGACCTGGGACGCCGGGCTCTGGACGAGGTGCGCTACCGCGCCTCGTTCATGGACGCCGTGGCGGGCATGGCCCTGCTGGATGCCGGGGGCAGGCTGCTGGCGGTGAACCGGGCCTTCGAGGCCGCCTTCGGCTACCCCGACGGCGTGCTGGCTGGCACGGATCTGCGCGATTTGCTGCCCCCCGACGTGGCCGGGCAGGCCCTGCGCGAGTTCGGGGGGCTGTGGCTTTCGGTGTCGGCCATTCGCGCGGCGGCGGGCATGGGTGAGGCCGTCGGGGCCACGGTGGAGACCGCGTGGCCGTTCCTGAGGGCCGACGGCGAAAAGCGCTGGATGCAGCAGAGCCTGCGCATCCTGCCCGGCGAGGCGGGCCACCCCCCGTGCGCGCTGTTGCAGGTCACCCCGCTGGATGGCGGCAACGGACGCGCCGGGCGCGACCCGGCCACCCGCGACGAGGAGCGCATGACCCAGACCGCCTTCCACGACGTGCTCACCGGCCTGCCCAACCGGGTGCTGCTGCTGGACCGTGTGGAAAGCGCCCTCAAGCGGGCCCGGCGCCACGATCATTACCGCTTTGCCGTGCTGTTCCTGGACATCGACCGCTTCAAGGTGGTCAACGAAAGTCTGGGCCACCGCGCGGGCGACGAACTGCTGCGGCTGTTTTCCGACCGGGTGCTGCCCTGCCTGCGCGAGGTGGACACCCTGGCCCGTTGCGGCGGCGACGAGTTTGCCGTGCTGCTGGACGACGTGGAGGACACCGCTGAGGTGGGCACCATCGTCGAGCGTATTCAGGATGCCCTGCGCACGCCGTTTCCGGTGCACGACACCGAGGTGTACATGGCCGCCAGCATCGGCGTGGTGGTGCGCGCCCGGCAGTACGCATCTGCAGAGGACATCCTGCGCGATGCCGACCTTGCCATGTTCCGCGCCAAGGAATCGGGCAAGGGCCGTTACGAACTGTTCGACGAGGATGTGCCCTCCGCCGTCCCGGACAAGCTGCGCCGCGAAAACGAACTGCGCCGGGCCATGGAGCGCGGCGAGATAGAACTGTACTTCCAGCCCGTGGTTTCGCTGCGCACCGCGCGCATCACCGGGCTGGAGGCGCTGGTGCGCTGGAACCACCCGGACCTGGGCCTGCTGCCACCGTCGGAGTTCATCCCCCTAGCCGAGGAATCGGGGCTGATCTACCACCTGGACCGGCACGTGCTGGAACTGGGCTGCGCCTCGGTGCGCGCCCTGCGCGAGCGGGCAGGACCTGCGGCGGAATTTGCCCTGAACCTGAACATTTCCGCGCGCAGCTTCCGCCGCTGGAACATGGTGGAAAGCTATTCCGCCGTCATCCTGGAATCGGGCTGCAACCCTCTGGACGTGCGGCTGGAAATCACCGAAAGCCTGCTGCTGACCGGCGTGGACGCCGTTACCGACAAGCTGTGGAAGTTCAAGGAACTGGGCGTCTCGCTGGTGCTCGACGACTTCGGCACCGGCTATTCCTCGCTGAACTACCTGCGCCAGTTCCCCATGGACATGATCAAGATCGACAAGTCGTTCACCAGCCGCGTGCACGAGGAAAAGGCCGCCTACGGCATCGTGCAGTCCATCGTCAGCCTGGGCCGGGGGCTCGGCCTCGGCGTGGTGGCCGAAGGCATCGAACGGCCCGAACAGGCCGAGGTGCTGCTGGAACTGGGCTGCCTGTACGGACAGGGCTTCCTGTACTCCCGCCCGCTGCCCTTCGAACGCACAGTCAAGGTGCTGGAACGCCGCTGCCCCCTGCCCCTTTCTGCGGGGTAGGTGTTCCGCGTATCGCGGCAACTACGTTGGAAAAGAGAAGAGGGCCGGGGATTTCCCGGCCCTCTTCTTGGGTTGGCAAAAGCTGGGCTACAGTGCCACCGCATTGTAGCGGGGCCTAGAGGGGGGAACTCCCAAATAAAAAGTTTAGGGGGGAGGGGGCCGGGGAGGGAGACCCTTTCCAAAGGGTCCCCTCTCCGGTTCGTTCTTCCCTTATTCGCCTTTCGGAAACGCCAGCGGCAGCAGGTCGTCGATGTGGGCCACGGGGTGAACCTGGATGCGGCGCAGCAGGTCTGCGGGGATGTCTTCCAGGTCCTTGACGTTCTGGCGGGGGATGATGACGTGCTGCATGCCGCGCGCCACCCCGGCCAGGATCTTTTCCTTGATGCCGCCCACGGGCAGCACGCGGCCACGCAGGGTGATCTCGCCGGTCATGCACAGGTCGCTGCGCACGGGCTTGCCGGTGATGGCGGAGAGCAGCGCGGTGACCATGGTCACCCCGGCGGAGGGGCCATCCTTGGGGGTGGCGCCTGCGGGCACGTGGATGTGCAGATCGAGCTTTTCCGAGAAGTCGGGTTCGATGCCGAGCCGCTCGGCACGGCTGCGCGCGTAGGAAATGGCAGCCTGCGCGCTTTCCTTCATCACGTCGCCGAGCTGGCCGGTCATGGTCACGCTGCCCTTGCCCTTCATGGGGGTGACTTCCACGTGCAGCACCTCGCCGCCGTAGGGGGTCCAGGCCAGGCCCAGGGCCACGCCGGGCAGCAGTTCGGCTTCCTTTTCCTCGTCGATGAAGCGGGGCGCGCCCAGCAGCTTTTCCAGCATGCGCGGGGTGACGCGGAAGGGGCCTTTTTCACCTTCGGCCTTGCGACGGGCCACCTTGCGGCACAGCGAGCCTATTTCGCGCTCCAGGTTCCGCAGCCCCGCCTCGCGGGTGTAGCCGGTGATGATGCGCTCGATGAGCGCGTCGGGCACGGTCACCTCGCGCGGGGACAGCCCGTTTTCCTTGGCCTGGCGCGGCAGCAGGTAGCGGCGGGCGATGGCCAGCTTTTCCTGCATGGTGTAGCCGGGGATGGAGATGACCTCCATGCGGTCGCGCAGGGGGGCGGGAATGGTGTCCAACTGGTTGGCGGTGCAGATGAACATGACCTTGGACAGGTCGAAGGGCACGTTCAGGTAATGGTCGCTGAACGAGAAGTTCTGTTCCGGGTCCAGCACCTCCAGCAGGGCCGATGACGGGTCGCCCCGGAAGTCGGAACCGATCTTGTCGATTTCATCCAGCATCAGCACGGGGTTGCGCGTGCCGAGCTGCTTCAGGCTCTGCACGATGCGCCCCGGCATGGCGCCGATGTAGGTGCGCCGGTGGCCGCGGATTTCCGCTTCGTCACGCATGCCGCCCAGCGAGATGCGCTGGAACTTGCGACCCATGGCGCGGGCGATGGAGCGACCCAGCGATGTCTTGCCCACGCCGGGAGGCCCGGCAAAGCACAGGATGGGCCCCTTGGACTTGGGGTTCAGCTTGCGCACGCTGAGGTATTCCAGAATGCGGTCCTTGACCTTGGCGAGGCCCAGATGGTCCTCGTCCAGGATCACCTTGGCCTTGTTGATGTCCAGCCGGTCGCGCGAAAGCTTGGCCCACGGCAGCTCCGCCAGCCATTCCAGGTAGGTGCGCACCACGGTGGCCTCGGACGAATCGGGATGCATGGAGGCCAGGCGGCGCAGCTGCTTGTCCGCCTCCTTGCGGACTTCGCGCGGCAATCCCGCGCGTTCCAGGGCGCGGGTAAGGTCTTCCAGTTCCTCGTCCTCGTTGCCCGATTCGCCCAGTTCGCGGCGAATGGCCTTCATCTGCTCGCGCAGGAAATAGTCCTTCTGGGCCTTGTCCATGCCCTCGCGCGCCATGCTCTGGATCTTGGCCTGCATGGACGCCACTTCCACTTCCTTGACCAGCTGCTCGTTGACCAGGCGCAGCCGGGGGTCGGGGTCGGTGCATTCCAGGATGGCCTGGGCGTCGGAGACCTTCATGCGCAGGTTGGCGGCGATGAGGTCGGCAAGGCGGCCGGGGTCGTCCACGGAATTGAGCACGGCCATGATGTCCGAGGTGGCGATGCCGCGCAGCGAAAGGATCTTTTCGCTCTGCTCGCGGGCGGCGCGCATCATGGCTTCCTGCTCCACCGTGGGCGGGCCCAGTTCCGGCTCGGGCAGGGTTTCCACGCGGGCGGTAAGGTAGCCGTCGCCCACGCCAAAGGATTCCACCCGGGCCCGGCTGATGCCCTGCACCAGCACCTTCAGCCGGTTGTCGGGCATCTTCAGCATGCGCATGATCATCACCACCGTGCCGGTGGGGTGCAGGTCTTCCGGCGCGGGGTCGTCCACCGATTCGTCGCGCTGGGTGCAGATCATCAGGTAGCGGCTGCCGTTGAGGGCGGCGTCCACGGCCTGCACCGACTTTTCGCGGCCCACGAACAGGGGCAGGATCATGTAGTTGAACACCACCACGTCACGCACGGGCAGCACGGGCAGTTCGTCGGGCAGCACGGGCAGTTCCGGCCCGTCGGTGGGGTCGGGCGTATCCGAAGATTCGGAACCGCCGGGATTGTCCGCGTCGATGTCGCTCAGGCCTTCGAAATCCAGGGCGCGGGCATCGTCTCCGGCGCGGGGCGGCGTGGGCACGGCTACCTCGATGCTGGCCGCCTTGCCCCGTGCAACCTGGTCCTGTTCATCCTGAACGCCTGTCTGGACGTCGATGACGGTAACGTCAGTTGCGGCGTTGGTCGCGGCGTCGGGTGGGGTGTCAGAGGCGGCATCTGGAGCAGCGTCGGGCGTCGGGCCGGAGGCCGCATCGGCGGCAGGAGTGGCCGAGGCGGCGTCCTGCTGCTTTTGGGGCTTGCCGGTTGCCTTGACCTGCTTCTTGCCGGAGGTCGGGCCGGATTCGTCGGGGGTGCCGTCGTCGTATATGTCGTCGGTCATGCGGGGTGCTCCTCGCGTGTCAGAATCGGATATGGAAATCTTGCGGGGGGGCGTCCTGCCCGTCCCGTGTGCCGGGCGCATCGGAATGCGGCTGCTCGCCCACGGATTGCTCTTCTACCCCGGTGACCCTGGCGAACATGGGGCCTTTCCACAGGGCCTCGCGCAGGGCGTCCATGCGCTCGACCGGCCCCAGGGCCTCCAGTTCCACGCTGCCGTCGGGCAGGTTGCGCACCCACCCGGCAAGCCCCAGGGCGCGGGCGGTACGCCCGGTCCACGAGCGAAAGCCCACCCCCTGTACCCGACCGGTGACCCTGAATCGGCTGCGTGTCATGGGCGTGTGCTCCCGGTTTTGTCCGGCGTCGGCGTGCCGGGTGGTGTGCTGCGGGGGCGTCATGCCCTGGGGACTGCTGCCGCCTGATCGGGCATAGCCGGATTCGTCTTCCGTCAGATCAGGCCGTCGTCCTTCAGGCTGTAGCAGGTGTCGTCGGTGACGATGACGTGGTCCAAAAGGCGCATGCCGATGGCCTTGGCCGAAAGTTCCAGTTGCCGGGTGATCTCGATGTCTCCCGCCGACGGCGACGGGTTGCCGCCGGGGTGGTTGTGCACCAGGATGATCGATGCCGCCTTGTGCCGCAGGGCCAGTTCCAGGATTTCGCGCGGGTACACGGCGGATGCGTTCACCGTGCCGCGCGAGGCGCGCTCCCACGCCACCATGCGGTTCTGGGTGTCCAGCAGGGCCACCCACACCTCTTCGTGGGGCGAGGCGGCCAAGCGCATGCGGGCCATTTCCGCCACCGCCTGCGGACTGCCCAGCACCTCGCGTTCACGGGCCGGGGTTTCCACGTAGCGGGCCATCACCTCGCGCAGCAGAGCCCAGAAGTCCAGCATGGCCGGTCCGAAGCCCTTTACCCCCAACAGTTCCGAGGGCCGGGCGTCCAGCACGCCGCGCAGGCTGCCGAAGCGCTGCAGCAGTTCCTTTGCCAGCGGCTTGGTATCACGGCGCAACAGCACGTGGCCCAGCAGCAGTTCCAGCACCTCGTAGTCGGGCAGGGCGGCCGGGTCGTTGCGCAGCCTGGCCCGCACCCGCTCGCGGTGCCCGTGGTAGTGAGGACCAGTGGTCATAATAAGCAGTCGTGCGGGGCGTGCAAGCCCGTTGTACGGGGTCGGCCCATGGTTGCGGGGCCAACTGGGGCACAGCTGGGCGCGGCATGACGTGACGGAACGCGATTGGGCGCGGCATGCGAGGCGCGGCGGGCCGGGTGGGTGCCGCAGGGCGCAACGGCAGTCCGTACGGGGTGGGGCAGGGTGGG
>NZ_VSMK01000114.1 GCF_011682075.1 Nitratidesulfovibrio liaohensis | reverse complement strand
GCCCATGGGCGCCCCGCCAGCTTGGCCGGGTTGCGCGCCAGCGCGCGGACGTTCCAGCCGCGTTCCAGCAGCAGGGGGGCCAGACGACCGCCCACGTAGCCCGTGGCCCCGGTGATGAGCACGGTGCCCCGTTTTTGGGATGCGTGCGGGGCGTGCACTGCGTCGGAACCGGCGGCCCCGGCATGCTCCGGCACCCTAAATTGGCCCGGGGCGGCTGGCATGTCCGGGGCGGCAGGGGGGACAGGGAAGGAAGGTGCGGTGTCGGCCAAAGAATCGGGAGTGGACGTACCCTGCGGGGGCGCGGTGCTTGCGGGCATGGGGCATCCTTGCGGCTGGCGGTCGGCTGGTGGTCGGACGGAGTTTTCCCAGTCTGCCCGCATGGTGCCGCAGTCGGGCAGGACTGTCAAAGCCGCGCCCGGCCCGTCTGGTGCACCTGTCGCACCTGTCGCGTCCGGCACGTCCGGCACGTCGGGCGGGTCTGTGGCGTCTGGCGCGTGGCCGCTGCCGCCAACCTTGCCTCGCCCGTCTCGCCGGCCTTGTCCCTCTTTCCCCGTGTCCTGCCGCAATGAAAAAGGGAGGGAACGCCGTGCGGCATTCCCTCCCTGCGGTGCGTGGGGTGCGCCCATGCGGGCGTGGGGCGGCTATTCGAAGCGGCTCACGCCGGTGATGACCACCATGTCCGCCGGGGCGTCGGTGTGGATGCCCTGGGGCTTGATCTTCAGCTTCTGGATATTGTCCACGGTGTCCATGCCTTCGATGACCTGGCCGAACACGCAGTAGCCCCAGCCTTCGTCCGTTTCCTCGGTGTGGTCGAGGTCCGCGTTGTCCACGGTGTTGATGAAGAACTGGGCCGCCGCGCTGTGCGGGTCCGCCGTGCGGGCCATGGCGATGGTGCCGCGCAGGTTCTTGAGGCCGTTGTTCGCCTCGTTGCGCACCGGGGCGTTGGTGGGCTTTTCTTCCATGCGCACGGAAAGGCCGCCGCCCTGGATCATGAAGTCCTTGATGACCCGGTGGAAGATGGTGTTCTTGTAGAAGCCCGAATCCACGTAGCTCAAAAAGTTGGCCACGGTGGCGGGGGCCTTTTCGGCATCCAGTTCGATGAGGATATCGCCGGAAGAGGTTTCCAGCAGAATGACGGGATTGCTCATGGGTGTCTCCTGACGGGGAATGTTGCCCCCTCTTTGCCGTCAACCCGCGCGAAACGCAAGGGCCGCACCCGGCCCTGCCCGGTGCCTTCGGCGCTGGCGTGGGTGCGAAAAGAACCGCCCGCGCGTCTTCTTGCTGCTTGCCTGTGTTGTTCCGCATGGCTACACCATGCTATGGTACCGGCAGCATCCGGCATGCAGCATGCGCCCCGTTCAATCCCGGTTAAATCCCAGACCAATCACTGATATGCCTCGGATGTCAGTCGAAAGCCAGCCGGAACCCCGTGCACCCCAACGCAGCACCCAAGGAGCCACACCATGAAGCTCAGCGTATCCAACTCTCGCGGCAAGGACGCCGCCGACCGCGACTGGTTCATCCCCGAGGACGGGCGCAAGCAGCTGACCCAGCTGTTCGCCAAGCTGCCGAACCCCGTGGTGCTCGACGTATTCACCGACGGCGACGAGAAGAACGCCTTCAACGGTTACACCCGCCGCTTTGCCGAAGACCTGTCGTTGATCATCGACAAGATTTCCATGTACCACCACGCGCTGGATTCCGAAGAAGCCAGACGGCGCGACGTGACCCTGTCGCCCACCCTGTTCGTGGGCACGGGGGAAGCGGACCCAAAGCTGGATTACCGCATCCGCTTCACCGGAGCCCCGCTGGGCGAGGAAGGCCGGGCGCTGGTGGAATCCATCTTTCTGGTGTCGCTGCGCCAGTCGGGGCTGACGGAAACCTCGCGCCGCATCCTGTCGGAGCTGAAGGAACCGCGCAGGCCCCGGGTGTTTTCCTCGCCCGGGTGCCCGTACTGCCCCGGCCAGTTCATGCACGCGGCCAAGTGCGCCATAGAGCGGCCCGGCCTGGTGGAGGCGGAATGCGTCAATTCCGACGAATTCCCCGACCTGTCCAGGAAGTTCGGCGTGGGTTCCGTGCCGCACACCCAGTACGACGACGCGCACAAGGCCATCGGCCTGATGCCCGAAGAACGCTTTGTGCTGGAGTTGGTCACCCTGAAGAACGCGGAAGAGCTGATGCGCGAGCACGGCATGGAACCCGGCCACGAAGGGCATGACCATGCTCACGGGGCCCACGGCATGGACCCCGAGGGGCTGGATGTGGTGGAAACCGACATGGTGGTGCTGGGCGCGGGCCCGGCGGGCCTTTCCGCCGCCATCTACGGCGAGCGCAGCGGCATGAAGACCGTGGTGCTGGACAAGTCCGTGGTGGGCGGCCAGGTGACCGTGACCCCGGTGGTGGAAAACTACCCCGGCTTCACCGACATTGCCGGGCTGAAGCTGGTGGAGGTGCTTTCCGCCCATGCCCGCCAGTACGCCACCGTGCGCGAAGGCGAGACGGTGCACGAGGTGAAGATCGGCAAGCTCATCGAGGTGTACACCAACCGCGCCGTGTACCTGTGCAAGGCGCTGGTGTTCGCCACCGGGGCGCAGTGGCGCAAGCTGGATGCGCCGGGCGAGGGCCGCTTCTACGGGCGGGGCGTGTCGTACTGCGCGTCGTGCGACGGGTTCATGTACCGGGGCAAGCGGGTGGCCATGATCGGCGGGGGCAATTCCGCGCTGACCGATGCGCTGCACCTGAAGAACCTGGGCGCGGAGGTGACCATCATCCACCGGCGCGACAGCTTCCGGGCCGAGAAGGCCCTGCAGGATTCGCTGGAGCGCGAGGGCATTGCGGTGATCTGGGACACCGTGGTGGAAGAGATACTGGGCGACTCCGTGGCCCCGGTGGATAAGGGGGACGGGGGACAGGAAGGCAAGGACGGGAAGGATGCGGCGCCCGGAACGGCCCCGGCAGAGGCGGACACCGGCGTGGTGCGCGGCATCCGTGTGCGCAACGTGAAGACCGATGCAGTGAGCGAACTTCCGTTCGACGGGGTGTTCGTGGCCATCGGGCACATCCCCAATTCCGAACAGGCGGCAGAGCTTGGCGTGGTGCTGGAAAGGGACGGCTCCATCAAGGTGGACCGCCACATGCGCACCAACATCCCGCGCATATACGCGGCGGGCGACGTGACCGGCGGGGTGCGCCAGATCGTCACGGCGGTGGGTAGCGGGGCCACGGCGGCCCTGGCCGCGTTCGAGGATACCCAGAATCCTTACTGGAAGAAGAAGGGGGAATGAGGGGGATGAGGGGGGAGGGGTTGTGCCTTAATGGGTGCGGCTTCTACGAAGACACTCCCGCGTGATTGATACCCCCCGATTTCGTTATGCCTCCGGCGGGCAAGGGGCCATTGAGCGATGGCCCCTTGCATCCCCGCGCTCCAGGGGGGCTTCGCCTCCCCTGGACTCCCAGGTTTTCCTGCGCGGCGTCCCTTTGGCGGCAGCTTCCCTCCGGCGCAAAGCGCCTCCGGGTGATCTGCCGCCAGTGACGCCAATGCGCGCAAATCTCCCACTGCTTCTATGGCACATGGGTGCCTTTACCCACACGTATCCTGCACCGCATTCTATCCGCCGCCAGCTTCCCTCCGGCGCTGTGCGCCTTCGGGTGATCTGGCGGCGGGAATGCGATGTGCGCCAATCTCCCGCAGTTCCTTCAACACTCGGGTGCCCTTGCCCACACCCTCGTTGCGACGCATGTGCCACCGTCAAAGCCCGGCGGCACACGCTTCTTCGCACGTTACGTTTTCGTTGAACGTGGCCGTGTTAAGCCGTTCGGTATGGTGCTCTCGCTGGCCAGACCAAGGGAGGGGTGCTCATCCCACACGTTGTCTGCGGTGCGCATCAGAGACGCCGAAGTTTCCGCCTCGCAAGGCCTCGGCGGCGATCTTCGGTTGCGGTTGCGTATCGCCGCACGAAGGTTGCCCCCTGCCGCCATGAAACGAACATTGTTTTCGGCGTTGGCAGCCCCCCCGCACTGATTGCTTTCCAGTTCTGCTCATTACGACAGACAACCAGCCTTAAGACGAGCGACTAGCGTGGCGGAATCGTTGTGGTATGCACATCACGCCCATCCAGCCGGTGGATGGGTTTTTCTGCGGGCATACCACGAACGTGTGGCATTGAAGCCTCACGAGGATACCGGGATACCAGCGGCGGATCGAGCTCAGGTCGTTCAACGGAAAAGTGACGCGCGAAGAAACGTGTGCCGCTGGGCTTTGCCGGTGGCACACGCGTCGCAACGGGGCGGGGGTAAGAGCGCCCTAAGTGCGAGAATGTCGGCGAGAGATTGGCGCATATCGCATTCCGCCGGGCAGATCACCCGAAGGCGCTTTGGCCGAGGGAAGCTGCCCGGTGAGGAATGCGATGCAGGAAACGTGCGGGTGAAGGCACCCATGGTGTCATGGGGGCAATGGGAGGTTGGTGCGCATTGGCGTCACCGGCGGCAGATCACCCGAAGGCGCTTTGCGCCGGAGGGAAGCTGCCGCCGAAGGGACGCCGCGCATGAAAGCCCGGGGGTCCAGGGGGCGGAGCCACCGGAACGCGGGGGTGCAGGGGGCCGTCGTTACACGGCCCCCTGCCCGCCGGAGGCATAACGAGATCGAGCGTGGGCAGAAGGGCGAACGTGCCTTCGGAAAAGCCGGGTGCAATCGCGCACCACCCCTTCCACTCCCCACCGGAGGCATAACGAAATCGAGGGGGTAGCAATCACGCGGGACTGTCTTCGTGGGGGCCGCTTCCAACAGGGCGACAGCCCCTCCCCCCCTCCCCACCTAGTACGGCAACACCACCCGCCCATACTGCTCGTGCAGCACCTCGGCCATGGCCAGGTAACACGCGCTGGCGCCGCACACGATGCCTTCCCATCCGGCGATGGTGCCGATCAGCTCGCTGCCGGTAAAGTCGCGGATGGCCAGCAGGGCGAACAGCACGGTCAGCGACAGGAAGATGAACTTCAGCGTGGTCTTGCCCTTCAGGGTGCCCAGGAACATGAAGAAGGTGAACAGGCCCCACATGGCCAGGTAGCAGCCCATGTAGGCGTGCGGGGTGGCTTCGGCCCAGCCCAGCTTGGGCATGACGATCAGCGCCACCAGCGTCAGCCAGAACAGGCCGTACGAGGTAAAGGCGGTGGTGCCGAAGGTGTTGCCCTTCCTGAATTCCATGATGCCCGCGATGACCTGCGCAATGCCGCCGTAGAAGATGCCCATGGCGAGGATCATCGAGCTGATGGGAAAGAAGCCTGCGTTGTGGATGTTCAGCAGGATGGTGGTCATCCCGAAGCCCATGAGCCCGAGCGGGGCCGGGTTGGCCAGTTTGGTCTCCATTGTCTTCCTCGTTGCTGCGGATGGGGTGGGTGCGTCGGCGTTGCCGGGCAACTGGCGCGGCGCGCGGCCTGCCGGGTTCCGAGGGCACGGAACGGCATGCGGCGCGGGCCATGACGGAACGCCGACGCAATGGATGCCCGCCTGGCCCTGCCGCAATGCGTGCGGAAAGAGTGCGGCGGTGCGGGCGGCGAACCTGTACCGGTGGAACGACGATGCGATGTGGCGTGGCGCGGCCTGTGGTGCGGGTTGGCGGTCCGCATCCCGAGGGGCCGCGTGGTCCGGCTGCCGGGCCGGACCCTGCGAGGGGCTATGGCGCGCTTATGCCCGGATGCGGACAAGCACGCAAGATGCGCAGGAGTGTGCGCTTTCACGGGTCAGGGTGCGACCAGCCACACGGATAAGGCTCTGTGTACACGGCATGTTGCCGTGAGATTTGTCGGGATGCGCGGCGTCTCTTGCGCGGCCTTTTGCGCGGGCTGTGTCCCATGGGTGCCACCCGTCGGTGCCCGTCCGGGGCTACCCTTCCTGCCCCTCATGCGGCCGGGCCATGCGCAGCGGGTCCACCGCCGCGTCGAACGCCGCGCCGTCCAGCAACTGCAATTCCAGGCAGGCCTCGCGCAGGGTGATACCCCGTACATGGGCCAGATGCGCCGCTTGCGCCGCCCGGTCGTAGCCGACAACGGGCGCAAGGGCGGTGACCAGCATCAGCGAGCGGCCCACGTGCGCGGCAATGCCCGCACGGTCGGGCTGCATGCCCGCCACGGCATGGTCCGCGAACGAGCGGCACCCGTCCGCCAGCAGGCGCATGGACGTGAGCACGTTGTGGATGATCAGCGGCTTGAACACGTTCAGCTCGAAGTTGCCCTGCGACCCGGCCATGCCCACGGCCACGTCCAGCCCCATGACCTGCACGACCACCATGGTCAGGGCCTCGCACTGGGTGGGGTTGACCTTGCCGGGCATGATGGACGAGCCGGGTTCGTTCTCCGGCAGGCGCAGTTCGCCGATGCCGCAACGCGGGCCGGACGCCAGCCAGCGCACGTCGTTGGCGATCTTCAGCAGGGCCGTGGCCAGCGCGCGCAGGGCGCCGCTGGTCAGCACCAGCCCGTCGTGGGC
>NZ_VSMK01000113.1 GCF_011682075.1 Nitratidesulfovibrio liaohensis | reverse complement strand
AGCCGCCACCGGGGTGGCGTCAGGCGCCCTTCGCCGCCGCGCGGAAGGCGTCCAGCGCCGCCGGGAACGGTCCCAGCGCGCGGGGCAGCACCCCTTGCGTCAGCGAAATGGCCAGCCCGTAGTTGGTCATGGGCACCCCCGCCCGCCGCGCAGCGCGCAGCCGGGCCAGCATGTTGCCCCGGTTGATGACGCAGCCGCCGCAATGCACCACCAGCGCATAGGCGGCCATGTCGTCGGAAAGTTCCTTGCCCGCCGCGACGTCGATTTCGATGTCGCCGCCCGCGTACTGGCGCAGCCAACGGGGAATCTTGACCCGGCCTATGTCGTCGGCCAGCGGGTGGTGGGTGCAGGCCTCGGCTATCAGTACCCGGTCGCCTGGCCCCAGCCGTTCGATGGCCGCGGCCCCGCGCGCCAGTTCCACCAGGTCGCCCTTCAGCCGGGCCATCAGGATGGAAAAGGTGGTCAGGGGCACGCCGGGCGGGGTGTCCGCCGCCGCCTTCAGCACCACCTGCGAGTCGCACACCACAAGGTCCGGCGGCGCGGAAAGGCGCTCCAGCGCGGCGCGCAGTTCGCGCTCCTTGACCACCAGGCACATCTGATCACCGTCCAGCAGGTCGCGGATGGCCTGCACCTGCGGCAGGATCAGCCGCCCCCTGGGCGCGCCAAGGTCGATGGGCACCACCAGCACCACAAGCCCCCCCGGCGGCACCAGATCGGACAGCATGTGCGGCTGGGCGATGGCGTGTTCCGGGGCCAGCATGGCGATGCGTTCGCGCACGGCGTCCAGCCCCCGGCCCAGCAGGGCAGAGGCCGCCACCACGGCAATGCCGCGCCCGGCCAGCGCATCAAGCACGGTCGCGGGCAACTGGCTGCCGGGCATCACTTCCGCAAGGTCCACCTTGTTGGCCACCACGAAGTAGGGCAACTTGCGCGCGGCAAAGGCCTCCGCCAGCGCCTCCTCGTCGCGGCCCCACGCACCGTCGGTGACCAGCAGGGCCACGTCGGTGCGGTCCAGCGCCCGTTCCGAGCGTTCGCGGCGCAACGCGCCCAGCGCGCCCTCGTCGTCGATGCCCGCCGTGTCGATGAACACCACCGGGCCGACCGGGTCGAGTTCCAGCGTCTTTTCCACGGGGTCGGTGGTGGTGCCCGGCGTGTCCGAAACGATGGACGCGCCCTGCCCCACCAGCCCGTTCAGCAGCGACGACTTGCCGACGTTGCGGCGCCCGTAGATGCCGATGTGCAGCCGCAGCCCCCTTGGGGTATCCTGCATGCCCTTGCTCCTTGCGCCGGTGCGGGCACGCGCCCGGCCCGGCGGATGGTGTCCAGCGCGTCTTCCATGTCCACGCGCCGCTTGTGGTCGTAAATGTGATAGTCCGCCCGGCGGGCGGCGGGGGTAAAGCCCGGCATCAACACGTTGCCCCCCGCGCGCAGCCCGGCCAGTTGCCCGTCCTGCGGGGCCAGGGTAGCCAGGGCGGTGGTGGCGGGTAGGTTCAGGCCGGGCCGGGCGATGCGGAGTGCCGCCATGCAGCGGAGGGTCAGTTCCACCGGGCCGTGCGCCGCCCCCGCCAACGGGGTTGCGCCGTTGGGCACGAAGGGACCGGCCCCGCACATGTCCGCCGCCAGTTCGCACACCAGCAGCACGTCGTCGGCCAGCGATTCCGGTTGCTGTCCCGGCACCCCCACGATGAACCCGCTGCCTACCTCATAGCCCGCGTCACGCAGGCGGCGCAGGGCCGCAAGCCGCTGGGCCAGGGTCTTGCCGGGGTGCAGGCGGGCGTACAGGGCGGCGTCCGCCGTCTCGTGCTTCATCAGAAAGCGGTCCGCCCCGGCGGAACGCCACAGGGCATAGTCCCGCGCCGGGCGTTCGCCCACGCTCAGGGTGACGGCAAGGCCGAGCCGGGTCTTCACCGCTTCCACCATGTCGGCAAGGGCGCGCGGGGTCATGCCGTAATCGTCGCCCGATTGCAGCACCACGGTGTCCGCCCCGGCTGCGGCAGCCTCGCCCGCCGCAGCCAGCACCTCCGGCAGGGTCAGCCGATAGCGGCGCGCCTGCGCGTTGTCGCGGCGCAGCCCACAGTACATGCAGTTGCGGATGCAGTGATTGGAAAATTCCACGATGCCGCGCACGTGCACCATGTCGCCCTTGGCCTCGCGGCGCACCGCGTCGGCGCGAGCCGCAAGCTGGTCGAACGGCGTATCGAACAGCAGACCGAGAATCTCGTCGCGATGCATCATGGCCGCCCCCGGCCATTGCCGCGTTCGTTGCCGCTGCCATTGTCAGGGACGTTGTTCTGGCCGCTTCGAGGGCCACCGCGTTGCGTTGCCTGCCCGGCGGGACTTCCCAGCCGTGCCATGGCCTCTGGCGACAGCAGCGCATCCAGCGCGGCCTCGTCCAGAAGCCCGGTGTGGCGTGCCGCCTGGCGCAGGCCGCAATCCCGCTCGCGCATGACGCCCACCAGCCGGGTGGCCCCTTCGTAGCCCAGCACTGGCACCAGCGCGGTTACCGTACCCCACGAATCGTCCACATGGCGCGCGCAGGCCGCTGCGTCCGCCCGCATACCTTCCACGCAACGGGTGCGGAACATGACGCAGGCGCGGGCAAGGATGGAAATGGTGTCCAGCAGCGCATCGGCCACCAACGGCAGAAAGGCGTTCAGTTCCAGTTGCCCGGCCTGCGCGGCCACGGTCAGCGCCGCGTCGTTGCCCAGCGCGCGCATGGCCGCCTGGGCCACCGCCTCGCAGATCACCGGGTTGACCTTGCCGGGCATCAGGCTGGACCCTGCCTGCACGGCGGGCAGCGCCAGTTCGCCCAGCCCGCCGCGCGGGCCGGAGGCCAGCAGCCGCAGATCGGCGGAAATCTTCAGCAGGTTCACCGCGTGCGCTTTCAGGATGCCGGAAACCTCCACGAACACGTCGGCGTTCTGGGTGGCATCCACCAGGTTTTCGGCGCGGGCCATGCCAAGGCCGGTCACCTCGCGCAGCCGCTCCACCACCAGGAATATGTAGTCGCGCGGGGCGGTGATGCCCGTTCCCACCGCCGTACCGCCCAGATTGACCACGCGCAGCCGCTCCTCGCACTTGAAGATGCGCCAGCGGTCACGCGACAGGGCTTCCGCCCAGGCGGAACATTCCGCCCCCAGAGTAATGGGCACGGCATCCTGAAGCTGGGTGCGGCCCAGCTTGACCACCCCGGCAAAGTCGCGCTCGCGGTCCTGAAAGGCGCGTTGCAGCGCGGCCACGGCCCGCTCCAGTTCGCGCAGGCCGCGCATGGCCGCCACGCGCAGCGCCGTGGGAAAGACGTCGTTGGTGGACTGGTGCAGGTTCACGTGGTCCAGCGGGCGCACCAGCCGGTACGCGCCGCGCGTGCCGCCCATGAACTCTTCCGCCCGGTTGGCCAGCACCTCGTTGACGTTCATGTTGGCCGAGGTGCCCGCGCCCCCCTGCAAGGCATCTACCACCACGTGCGCGCCAAGGTCGCCGTGCAGCATCTCGTCGCAGGCGGCGCACACGGCATCGGCCACGCGGGGGTCCAGGTAGCCCAGTTCGGCATTGGCGTGGGCACAGGCCTTCTTGACCAGGGCAAGCGCCTCCACGAGTCCCGGGTGGAGGCGCCGCCCGGCAACGGCGAAGTTGTCCAGTGCCCGCTGGGTGTGGATGCCGTGATAGGCATCCGCGGGCACGGACATTTCGCCCAGCAGGTCGTGTTCCGCGCGGACGGGTGCGTACGCCGCGCGGGTGCACGCCCCGCAGGTATCCGAGGACAGGGTGGTGGCCGCGTCCGTCATGTCCGGCCCATCCGGCCCATCCGGCCCATCCGGCCCATCCGGCCCATCCGTCAGGGACGGTGCGGACGTGATGGACGGTGCGACCGCCATGCCCTGCCCTGCATATGCAGCGGGTTCAGCAGAAGACATCCCTGCGCCCTTCCTGCACCTTGCCCAGCATGCGTTCGGCCACGCGGCGGGTACGGTCGTCCATGCCGCCAAGTTCTGCAGCGATGACGCCCTTGCCCACTTCGCGCTCCATGGGGCTGCCGTAGTCGATGAGGTATTCCAGGAAGGTGGACAGTGCGTTGGGGGCGCACTTTTCCTTGATCAGGCCGGGCTTGGCGAGATCCATGAAGTCCTGCCCGGTGCGGCCCAGCCGGTAGCAGGCAGTACAGAACGAGGGGATGTAGCCCATGCGCCCGATGTCGGCCACGACCTCGGAAAGGCTGCGGTGGTCGCCAAGCTGGAACTGGCTGGATTCGAACTTTTCCGCCTCGGTATAGCCGCCGGGGTTGGTGCGGCTGCCCGCCGATATCTGCGACACGCCAAGGGCCAGGGTGGAGTGTCGCACCTCGGCGTTTTCACGCGTGGACATGATCAGTCCGGTGTAAGGCACGGCCAGGCGCAGGATGGCCACCAACTTGCGGAATTCGTCGTCGGTCACGGCCTGCGGCGGGCAGCTGGCCATCTCGGAACCCACGGCAGGCTCTATGCGCGGCACGCTGATGGTGTGGCAACCCACGCCGAAGCGGTCTTCCAGATGCCGGATGTGGCTCATCAGCGCCAGGGTGTCGAACCGCCAGTCGGCCAGCCCGTACAGCACGCCCAGGCCCACGTCGTCGATGCCCGCGCGCATGGCCCGGTCCATGGCAGAGGCGCGCCAGTCAAAGTCGCGCTTCAGGCCGCCCACGTGCACGCGGGTGTAGGTAGGACGGTGGTAGGTTTCCTGAAACAGCTGATAGGTGCCGATGCCGCGTTCCTTCAGGCGGGTGAAGTCTTCCACCGTCAGCGGGGCCACGTTGACGTTGACGCGCCGGATCTCGCCGCTTTCCTCGCGCACCGAGTACACCGCGTCGATGGCCTTCAGCACGTACTCGAAGCCTTCCCCGGGGTACGATTCGCCCGCCACCAGCAGCACCCGCTTGTGGCCCTGGCGCACCAGCACGCGGGTTTCTGCGGCCACCTCGTCCATGGACAGGGCGCGGCGGTCCAGATCCTTGTTGGTGGCGCGGAATGCACAGTACAGACATTCGTTGGCGCACAGGTTGGAGATGTACAGCGGCGCGAACATGACCAGCCGGTTGCCGTAAATTTCTTCCTTGACCCGGCGGGCTGTGTCGAACAGTTCGTCGACAAGGCCGGGGCTTTTCACGTGCATCAGCGCTGCCACATCGTCGTGGTCCAGCCCTTCCAGTTCACGGGCCTTGGCCAGCACCTCGCGGATCTTGCCCGCATCCTCGGCGGCGTTGCGGGCCAGCGTGTCCGCGATGAGGCCGTCATCAAGCCACGAAACATCCCTGTCGGCATCCGTTGCCTTGCCCATGGTCCTGCTCCTTCCACGGTATGGCGGCGCGGCTCATGCCGCGTCGGTAAGCAGAAGCGTCTTGATGCGCACGCCGGGGATGGCCCCCAGCCTGCCCGTCATCGCCCCCAGTTCGTCGGTGGTACCGTCCACGATCAGCGAAATGACACCCACTCCGCGCTCGCGGTACGGCACCCCCATGCGCCCGATGACCAGCGAACCGAACTCGCTGATCACGGCGTTGACCTTGTCCGCGCAGGCTTCGCGGTTGCCGACCAGCAGCGCCACCACGCCCACGCGCTTGCATTGTCCGTTGACGTGCATCCCTGCCCGGTCTCCCCAGTCTTGCGGGTATGGCCACCCCGCCGTTCACCCGCCCCACCATCCCAGGACATGCGGTGGCATGGGGCGGCATGGCATCCGGGTGCTTTCACTCGACAAGCGGCCAACATGGTCCCGCAACACCCGCCAACCTCGCGCAAAACCGCCGTTTTCGCCGCACGCCACCGCGCGTCGCACTTCACGACCTGCGTGTTATGTTTTTTATCGCGATTACTCTCATGTGTTACCTATGTCAATTTCGTGCTACATTTTTCGTGCGCCTCACCTATCATGAAAATAGATTTCATCAATGCACATATTCCAAATTGTGCCACCAACCAATACAATGCTCCATGCGGCAGGCAACGCCGCCAGCGCATGGTGCGAACGTTGCTACAACTGTACGCCCTCTTGCCGCCGCCCCGCGTATGGCAGCCGGGAACACCCCGTCCGTGGGAATTGCAACCTCAAGCTTTTCGTGTTTCCGCCGATAGAACGAGCAACGAAGCATTCCAAGGGAAGCGCCAGGGCCATTGCCGGTCAACGCGCGCACCACGGCATGCAGCGCGCGGCCCGGCGCCGCGCGGATACCACCGGAGGCAATCATGTCCCGCGTACCCCGCGAGTCACATATTCCGAAAGAAACCGATCAGGCCGATCTGGCCAAGCAGGACGGCCCCTGCGGCAAGGGTGACGGGCGCGAACCTTCCCGTCCGCGCAGTTCGCGCCGCGCACTCCGCACTAGCCCCGTTGCTGCCGGACTGATCGGGACCGGCCTGTTTGTCACGGGCCTGGCCCTTGCCGCCCTGCCCTTGCTGCCACCCGGCGGCGCAACCGCAGTGGCCGAGATGCGCCAGTCGCAGGGCGTGCCGCCGC
>NZ_VSMK01000112.1 GCF_011682075.1 Nitratidesulfovibrio liaohensis | reverse complement strand
CGGGCGATGCGGCGCGGATTGGGCCGATGGCCGCAGCAGCCGCCTCGTTCAGCACGGCAAGGCGCACCACCTCGCACCCCACGGCGGCCAGCGCGCGGATTTGCGCCACGGTGGCGTCCACGTCGCGGGTGTCGGTGTTGGCCATGCTCTGCACCACCACGGGGTTGTCCCCCCCGATGCGCACGGAGCCGATGCGGACCTCGCGGGTCCGCCTGCGTTCGATGGTCATGAATGGTCCCTGAAGATGGACGGCCCGGCGGCACCCTTAGGCGCTCGGAGGGCGCGGGCCGAATTGACGGTTCATACTGCATTTCCCCCTGCTCGCCAAGGGCGCCACCGCCCCCCGGACGGCGCGGCGGGGCGGGCACACGTGTCAGGTCTGGCACATGGCGGGGGCAGGCGCGGCACGTGGATGACGGACCAGCGAAGCAGCACGTCCCGTCCCTGCCGTTTCCTCTTTCTCCACCTTTCGACCTGGCGCGTTGACACCATGCGGCCAGAGGACTACATACTCGAAATGCAACCGAGTTGCATTTTCACTCCTTCATCCCGGATCCCACCACCGGAGGCGCCATGAACATTCCCTTTGCCCTTGCGAAAGCCACCCCGTCCCGGTTTGCACGATTCTCCAGATATGCCTCGCACTTGCGGTTCGGGCTGTCCGCCCTGCTCTTCCTGTTCCTGCTGTCCGGCCTGCTTGCCGCGCCCGGTTCCCCCGCCGTCGCACCCGCCACCGCCGCTGCCGCCGTGCAGGTGGCGGTCAGCATCCTGCCGCAGAAGTATTTCATCCAGCGCATCGCGGGCGACTTGGCCGAGGTGACGGTAATGGTGCCCCCCGGTGCCGACCCGCACACCTACGAGCCGAAGCCCAGCCAGATGCGCGCGCTTGCCAGCGCCAAGCTGTACATGACCATCGGCGTGCCCTTCGAAAAGGCCTGGCTGGACCGCATCACCTCTGCGGGCGGCAAGGACATGACCCTGGTGCGCCTGGAAAAGGGCATCGACCTTTTGCCGCAGGACGAGCATTTTCTGGATGAAGACCACGACCACGACGGCGAGCACGGCCATGGTCATGACGCCGGCCACAAGGACGCCGACCAGCACGGGCACAAGGGCGGGCATGACGCCGCCAAGCCCGCCGACGCCAAGCATGACGCCGACCATGACGGCGACCATCACCACGACGGTGAAGCCGCCCAAGGCCACCATCACCACGATCACGAAGGCGGCGACCCGCACATCTGGCTGTCTCCCGCGCTGGTCAAGATGATGGCCGGTTCCATCAAGGCCGCGCTGGCCAAGGCCGATCCGGCCCATGCCGCCGTGTACCGCACCAACCACGACGCCTTCGTGCGCGAACTGGACGAACTGGACCTGCACATCAACGGCCTGTTCGAGAACGTACCCGAAAACCGCCGCCGCTTCATGGTCTTTCACCCGGCGTGGAGCTACTTCGCCCACAACTACAACCTGCGCGAAGTGGCCATTGAAGTGGAAGGACGCGAACCGGGACCCAAGCAGTTGACCCGCATCGTGGAGTTCGCCAAGAAGGAAAAGATCGAAGCCATCTTCGTCCAGCCGCAGTTCTCCAAGCGCGGCGCGGAAACCATTGCCCGCAACGTGGGGGCAAAGCTCATCGAGGCCGACCCGCTGGCCGAAGACTGGGCCGCCAACATCCGCCGCGTGGCCGATGCCATGGCCCAAACCCTGACCCAACCCCCCAGCAAGTAGACACGCATGCACATGCCCTCCAGTGCGCCCGGTATGCCGGGCGCACCGCATACATCGCACGAACCGGTCATCGCCGTGCGCGACCTGTGCTTCGCCTACGGCGATGAGCCGGTGCTGGACCACGTGGACCTTACCGTGGAGCGCGGCGAATTCCTGGCCGTGCTCGGCCCCAACGGCGGCGGCAAGACCACCCTGCTCAAGCTGCTGCTGGGCCTGCTGACCCCGCGCTCCGGCAGCGTGACGCTGTTCGACGGTGCGCCCAAGGCGGCGTTGCCGCGCATCGGCTACGTGCCGCAGTACTCCACGGCCCGGCTGGACTTTCCCGTCACCGTGCTGGACGTGGTGCTGATGGGCCTTGCAGGCACCCGGCGCGGGCTGCTGGGGCGCCACTGGTCACGCGATGCCGCATCCATCGACCGCGCGAGAGAGGCGCTGGAGCAGGTGGGCCTTTCCGGCATGGAAAAGCGCATGGTGGGCGAACTTTCCGGCGGGCAGCGCCAACGGGCCGTGGTGGCCCGCGCCCTGATGGCCCAGCCGGAACTGCTGCTGCTGGACGAACCCACCGCCTCCATCGACCCGCAGGGATCGTTCTGCTTCTTCGAATTCCTGGGCACCCTGCGCGGGCCGCACACCCTGGTGGTGGTCAGCCACGACCTGTCCATCGCCACGTCCACCTTCTCCAACGTGGCCTTCGTCAACCGCACCCTGGTCCACAGCCGAGGCGCGGGGCTGACCCCGGAAATGCTGACCATGCTCTACGGACACCATGAAAAGACCTGCCCCATGGGGGCGTTCATCTCCTCCGTGTCCGGGCTGTTCCCGGTGCTGCCGCGTATGGACGAACTGCCGCCCGTCGCCACCACCGCGCCCTCCGGTTCCCTCGTTTCTGCAGACGCCACGCCCTCCCCCGCCGCCCCCTCTCCCGCCGCAAAGGACGCCTGATGCTCGACGCGCTTTCCTACGACTTCATGCAGCAGGCCCTGGCCGCATCACTGCTGGCCAGCATTGCCTGCGGGGTCATCGGCACCCTGGTGGTGGTGAACCGGCTGGTGTTTCTGGCGGGCGGGGTGTCGCACGCGGCCTACGGCGGCGTGGGTCTGGCCTTTCACTACGGCTGGCCGGTGCTGCCCAGCGCCATCGGCTTTTCCGTGGCCTCGTCCATGCTCATGGCCGGGGTGGCCCTGAAGCGGCCCGAAAAGGCCGACACGGCCATTGGCGTACTGTGGGCGGCGGGCATGGCCTTCGGCATCATCCTCATCGACCTTACCCCCGGCTACAAGGCCGACCTGATGAGCTTTCTGTTCGGGTCCA
Organism: Nitratidesulfovibrio liaohensis; assembly: GCF_011682075.1. Lineage (GTDB taxonomy): Bacteria > Desulfobacterota > Desulfovibrionia > Desulfovibrionales > Desulfovibrionaceae > Cupidesulfovibrio > Cupidesulfovibrio liaohensis. Next base: position 3,444 of record NZ_VSMK01000112.1, on the reverse strand, counting down.
TCCTGGCCGTGCCGCTGACCGACCTGTACCTGATGGCCGCGCTGGACGCCGCCCTGCTGGCCATGGTGGCCCTGTGCCACCAGACCTTGCTGGTGACGTCCTTCGACCGCGAATTTGCCGAGGCGCGCGGCCTGCCGGTGCGCACCGCCCACTATCTGGTGGTAGGCATGACGGCGGTGGGCGTGGTGATGCTGATCCGCGTGGTGGGGCTGGTGCTGGTCATGGCCCTGCTGACCATACCGCCGTTCATCGCGGCGCGCTCGGCCCGTTCGCTGCCCTCCATGATGGCCGCCGCCACCGCCTGGAGCACCGTGTTCTGCGTGGGCGGGCTGGCCCTGGCCTACCGCTGGGATGTCACCTCGGGCGCGGCCATCATTGCCGTGGCCTCGGCAGGGTTCATGGCCGTGTCCGGCGCGGGCGCGCTGCGCCGGGCGATTGGCAGACGCAACCCGCAATGAACTGGGGGCTCCGCCCCCATCCCCCCGCAGCGCTGCTGTCTTCATCCGTAAGACGTTCGCTACGCGCACGCCTAACGGCTGAAGCAAGGGGGCCGCACCATCTCTGCTGTCGGCGTCCGTAACATTCGCGCTCCGCGCTCACGTAACGGCTGCCGCCCCTTGCCCCCTTTTGCCGTGACGGTGCCCACTTCGTGGACACCGTCACAGGGGGGATACTACAGGACCTGCGACAGAGCGCATCCCAGCCGTCCAGTCCGCAATCCATCATCGGAATACGCCATGACCAATCCCGTGACAGACGCCCGCGCCCGGCTGGAACAGGCCGGGCTGGAAGCCACCCCCCGCCGCATTGCCGTGCTGGAAGCGCTGGCCGCCCTGCCCCATGCCCCTGCCGCGCAGGAACTGCTGGACGCGGTGCGCCGCACCACCCGCATGGACAAGGTGACCCTGTACCGCACCCTCGACCTGCTGGTGGAGGCGGGCATCCTGCAACGCCACAGCGGGGCCGACGGCACCTTCCGGCACTGTATGGCCCCGGCGGGGGAAAACGCGCCGCACGGCCATTTCCAGTGCACCCGCTGCGGGGTGATGACCTGCCTGCCGCCGCTGCCCAAGGCGCTGGACGCCGCCGCCCTGCTGCCCGCCGGGGTCACCGTGGAGCATGTGGAAGTGCGTCTGGATGGCGTGTGCGGACGGTGTAGCAAAAGCTGAGCGTCCCATTGCCCACTGACGCCGCGAAGTATAGCCTGACTGCGGTAAAATCCGAGCCGGAAGGGATCACCCCGCAAGGGTGAGGGCACGCCGTAATCCCCGGCATTCCGGTACGATTCTGCCTTTCCTTTTACACGCGCGGTGCACCGCGCCATGCAGGAACACCAGGGAAGACACAGGGCTGCCTTTCGGGCTGGCACCTCCTTCCACGTCCGCCTCCCTTCCCCACTCCCAGCCCCACACGGCGCAAGGGCCGGGCACCCGGAACCATCCGGATGCCCGGCCCTTGCGCCGTCATGCATCTGCACCTTCTCTTCGTTCCGTGACCTCGCCCTTGGTGTCAGGGGTTTTCTCCCCCTCGTCGCAGGCGGGCCGTCGGATCATGCTCGGTCACGGGACAATGCCCGTATCAGGACGCCGTGTCTGGCACCGCGTCTGGGCGGCACCCCGCCGTTATTCGTAGGGGTAGGTGTTGCCCTCGAATTCCTTGGCGCGCGGGTTGGGGTAGGTTCCTTCCGCCTTCAGGCGCGCAATGGCCTTGGAGCGGTCCACCCAGTGGGTGTGCAGCAACTGCTCGGCCTTGTGGCTCATGGGCTTTTCCAGGAAGTCCGCATACAGCTTCTGGACCTGCACATTGTCCTGCGAGGCACGGGCCGGGAACTTGGCGTCCGCCCCGTACACCGCGTTGATGCGGTCCATCATGTAGTCCTTCAGCTGCTTGGCGGCGGCCACGGCCTTGCCGGTCATGCGGATGCTGATCAGGGCGCCGCCGGTGACGACGCAGGCGGCCTTCAGAAAGCCGCGCCGGGTAAGGTTGACGATCTGCATGGTGATTCCTCCTATGCCCGGCTGGCGCTGGCCATGGCCAGGCGCTTCTTCAGGCCCGCGTACATCCGGGTCACCCTGCGGTCGGCGGCTTCGAGCACGCCGGGCATCACCGGCTGGCCGCCACCGCACACGCAGCCACCGGGGCAGGCCATGAACTCGATGAAATGCCACGGGGCCTTGCCCGCCTTCACCAGTTCGCACACGTCATGGAATCGCTTGGCCCCGTGCACCACGGCCACCTTCACGTCCACGCCGCCCACGTTCACCGTGGCTTCCTTCACGCCCTGCAACCCGCGTACGCCCTTGAAGTCCATGCTTTCCGGCTTCTTGCCGGTGACGGCCTGGTAGGCGTAACGCAGCGCCGCTTCCATGACGCCGCCGGTAACGCCGAACAGGGTCGCGCCGCCGGTGGATTCACCCATCAGGGTGTCACGCTTGCCGTCGGGCAGCTTGGTGAAGTCGATCTTGGCCTTCTTGATCATGTACGCCAGTTCGCGGGTGTCGATGGTGGCGTCGATGTCCTTGTGGCCGCTGTCCCACAGCTGCGGGCGCATGCCTTCGTACTTCTTGGCGGTGCAGGGCATGATGGACACCGTGTACACCTTGGCCCGGTCGTACTTCATGCGGTCCGCGCCGTAGGTCTTGGCCAGCGTACCCAGCATGCCGATGGGCGACTTGCACGACGACATGTGCGGGAACAGTTCCGGGTACAGCGATTCCACGTACTTGTGCCAGCCGGGGCAACACGAGGTGAACTGGGGCAGCGGCTTGTCCAGTTTCTTGGTCAGGCGCTGCACGAATTCGGTGCCTTCTTCCCAGATGGTCACGTCGGCGGTGAATTCGTTGTCCCAGCAGTGGTCGAAGCCCAGTTCCTTGAGCGCCGAGAACATCTTGCCGGTGGTCACGGTGCCCACGGGCAGGCCGAAGGCATCGCCCAGGGCGTAGCGCACGGCGGGGGCGGGCATGGCGATGACCTTGACGTCCTTGGCCTTGATCTGCTTCTCGATCTCGGTCACCCACGACTGCGATTCGTAGATGGCGCCCACGGGGCAGTGGGTCAGACACTGGCCGCAGTTGATGCACATTTCCTCGTGGGGAATCTTGTGCGCGTCGCCCGTGTCGCCGAAGATGGCGCCCGTGGGGCAGTACTGCTGGCAGGTGTCGCACCCGATGCACTTCGATTCATCGATCTGGATGAAGAAGAGCTTGTCGGGATCGGCCTTGGGGTCCGGAGCGTGATCTTCGTAAAAGATCTTCTCCATTTCGATACGGCTCATCTGCACGTCTCCTGTGGTTGAAGGTTGCGATCACGTCGTTGGCACCCGCGACGCCGTCCGAACACCTCCTTGTCCCGCGCCGCCGTGTACCGGTCCGACACCGCCAGCCGCCACCGGGGTGGCGTCAGGCGCCCTTCGCCGCCGCGCGGAAGGCGTCCAGCGCCGCCGGG
>NZ_VSMK01000122.1 GCF_011682075.1 Nitratidesulfovibrio liaohensis | reverse complement strand
CTTCACCCCGCGCACGTCCGCCAGCCGCGCGCCACGCCCGTTCCCCCGCCGTTGTTGCGCGCCCTGCTGCTGGCCGCCCTGCTGGCTCTGCTGCCAGCCTGCGCCACGCCCACCCTGGCGGAACCGGTTCCGACCAGTGCCCCATTCCCGGACATTCCTCTGGAAAACGCCGCCACGCCCGCCCAACTGACCGCACTGGGCCTTTCCGGCGAGGGACCGTGGAAGCTTTCGGACATCCGCCCGGCCACGGGCGGCAAGGCGCAGCTGGTGCTGATCGAAATCTTCAGCATGTACTGCCCGCACTGCCAGCGCGAGGCCCCGCACATGAACCGCCTTGCCGAGTTGCTGGCCGCATCGCCCCTGAAGGACCGCATCACGGTCATCGGCGTGGGCGCGGGCAATACTCCCATGGAAGTGGACCTCTTCCGCGAGCGTTACGGGGTGACCATCCCCCTGTTCGCCGACCCGGACCTGATCGTGCACGAGCAGGTGGGCGAACCCGGCACGCCGCATTTCTTTCTGGTTTCGCTGAAAAACCGCGCGGCACCAGCCACGCTGTTCTCGCGCACCGGGCGCATGGCCTCGCCGCAGGCCTTCCTGGACGAGCTTTCCGCCATCGCCAAACGCAGCAACTGATGCCGACGGGCGCCCATCGGCTGCCCCGCCGCCCCGAAAGGTACTCGCCATGCCACTCACTACTGCGCCTTCCCCGGTCGATCCGTCTCCGCGCACCGGTTGCACGGGCCAGGCCAGCCCCCTCGGCCCGGCCGGGCGGACCTGCCCAGCCCCCGGCACGCCATCCAGCCTCACTGCATCCTGGCCCACTGGCCGCATGCTGACTGCCGTCATCCTGGCGCTGGCCCTTTTGGGGGGGCTGGCCGTGTCCGTGCCCTCGCAGGCCGCCGGACTGCAAGACCTGATCTACCAGGAAGCCCCCCGCAAACCGGTGGACAGCGTGCTGAAGGTGGCCGTGGGCGACCCCGCACCCGACTTCATCCTGCCCGCCCTGCCCGGTCCGTACACGCCGGCCAGCGGCCCCGACACCGGCACAATCCGGCTGTCCGATTTCCGGGGAAAGCACGCCGTGGTCCTCTCGTTCGTGCCTGCCGCGTTCACTCCGGTCTGTTCCGGGCAATGGCCGGGCTACAACATTGCCCGCACGGAATTCGAACGACGCGGCGCGGTGCTGCTGGGCATCACCACCGACAATCTGCCCTCGCTGTACGCCTGGACCCGCGAAATGACCGAACGCGCCCCGGCCCCCGATGCCCCAGGCGACGGGCACGGCGCTGGCAACGACGGCGCGGGGCAATCCTCGCCTCCGCCCGGCAAGGGACGAGCCACTGCATCCCCGCACGGCCGAACAGGCGGACCCGCGGATACCGCGACCGGCGGCGTGTGGTTTCCGGTGCTGTCCGACTTCTGGCCGCACGGCGCGGTTGCCGCGTCCTACGGCCTGTTGCGCGGCGACGGCATGGCGGAACGCGCCCTTGTCATCATCGACAGGCAGGGCATCATCCGACACATCCACGTATCCGACGTGAACAAGCGCCCCCCGCTGGACATCATCCTGCGGGCGCTGGACGCACTGCCCGCCCGCTAGCACCACCAGTCATCAGGAGCCCCGATGCCCCGCTACACCGGCTTCAACCACCTCGCCATGGTCACCGGCGACATGGAATCCACCGTGCGCTTCTGGCGCGATCTGCTCGGCATGCGCATCGTGGCCGGGTTGGGCCACCCCGGGTACCGCCAGTATTTCTTCGAGGTGTCGCCCGTGGACATGATCGCCTTCTTCGAATGGGACGGCGTGACCCCGGTGGAGGAGAAGGACCACGGCGCGCCCGTGCGCGGGGCCGTGGTGTTCGACCACATTTCCATCGGCGTGGCTGTGGACGACGATCTGTGGGAACTCAAGGACAAGCTGGAGGCCGCCGGGTTCTGGTGTTCCGAACTGGTGGACCACGGTTTCATCCACTCGCTGTACAGCTTCGACCCCAACGGGCTGGCCATCGAATTTTCCGCGCCGGTGCCAGGCGTGGACGTGCGGGCGAACCCGCGCATGACCGATACCCAGCCCGTGCCCGCCGCGCAGGAAGGGCCGGACCCGACGCCCGGACACTGGCCACCGGTCACCACGCCCACGCCCCTGGCCGACCGCCGTGTGTACCCGGGAGAAGGCGACGACTTCCTGCGGGCCAAGCGCAACGCCTGGGACACCTTGAAACGCGACCCGAAATGACGTCCATCCGGGGTGTGCAACGTCTCCCAACCACCGCGACGCATGCCCCCGGATTTCTCTGCCAGCGTTACCGCATGCGCGTACCCCTTACCCCGCGAGTGGCACAACCTATTCACCGCTCCCAGGCTACACCCGGGAGTGGCGTTGCGTTTTCACCCATTGCCACGAGGCACAAGGTGTATTCTGTTGTATGCAAAAAAATAATGGTATTGCGCATCGCATGGTGATAATGCAGTGCGCATGCGCGTTGCGGAGTGTGACAGAGCATGATGTTTACCGGAAAAACGGTGTGTCATGCAGCATCCGAAATCGCTTCCCGCATGCGGAGTGCGATAATGTCGGCCAGCGTGGCCGCATCGATGACGTTGCACATCCGCCACCGCAAAGGAGAACCGAAATGGAAGAATATCTCAAGCAGGCCCTCGACATCGTGAAGGCTCAGGCCAGCGTCCGCACCATGAACGAGGAAGAGATCAGCTCCATGGTGCAGAAGATCGCGCTGGCCATCCGCCAGATCAGCGATGGCGTTCCCTGCGAGGAGCAGGCCGCACCTGAAGCGCCCCTGCCCGACGCTGCAAAGGCGCTGAAGGAAAAGTCCATCACCTGTCTGGAATGTGGCAAGACCTTCAAGATCCTGACCCGCAAGCACCTGGCCTCTCACGATCTCACGCCCGACAGCTACCGGGACAAGTACGGCTACCGCAAGGACATGCCCCTGGTCTGCAAGTCGCTGCAACGCGAGCGCCGCAAGAAGATGAAGGACATGAAGCTGTGGGAGAAGCGCCGCAAGCCGGTGTAACCTCCGGCGGGCAACCCCCGCGCCCCCTGCCTTCACTTTGGTCAGCACCCTTCATGCCTCGCATGACGATTTCCGGACGCCCCGGTGGCACCTGCCGCCGGGGCGTCGCCATTGCCGCAGGCGGGACGGATGGAGGCCGGTATGGATGCTGCGCCATCCTGACAGCGCACGGGACGCCTCCAGACACGGCAAGGTGGGCGGAAGCGCCGCCCCAGCCCATGCCAGTGGACACCCGGACACCGCGCGGATAGTGTGCGCCCACCGGTCCTTCCACCGCCACCGCGCGGAGCATTGGCCGACGCCAGCTCCGGCAATGTTGCCGGACATGCACAGCACAGCCCAGGCAGCATGCCGCCGCCCGACACCCCGACGCGGCGCGCGCCCTCTACCCCTTTGCGCCAACCACCGCCATGCCCGCACCACGCACCGCCCCCGTTTCCTCCGCCACACTGGCACTCCTGCTGGCCATGCTGCTATGGAGCAGTTCGTTCATCGCCATGAAGGTGGCCCTGGAAGGGTTCGACCCCATGGTGGTGGTATTCGGCCGCATGGGCATTTCGTCGGCGGTGTTCCTAGCCCTGTGGCGCAACTTTCGCCACGTGCGCTACCGCAAGGGCGACTGGAAACGCCTGGGCGCCATGGCGCTGTGCGAGCCGTGCCTGTACTTCGTGTTCGAGGCGTACGCACTGCGCTACACATCGGCCTCGCAGGCAGGCATGATCGTTTCGGTGATGCCGCTGTGCGTGGCCGTGGCCGCGTGGATCGTGCTGGGCGAACGGCTGGCCCGCCGCGTGTGGTCCGGATTCGTGCTGGCCATCATCGGGGTGATCTGGCTGAGCCTTGGCGGGGCCAGTTCCGACAACGCGCCCAATCCGCTGCTGGGCAACCTGCTGGAACTATGCGCCATGGTCAGCGCCACCGGCTATGTCATCAACGCCAAGAAGCTGTCCGCGACGTACCCGCCGCTGTTCATCACTGCCGTGCAGTCGCTGGCGGGCAGCGCGTTCTTTCTGCCGCTGCTGTTCCTGCCCACCACGCAGTTGCCGGACGCCTTCCCGCTGCTGCCCACGCTATCCGTGGTCTATCTGGGCACGTGCATCTCGCTGGGCGCATACGGGTTGTACAACTTCGGCGTCAGCCGCCTGCCCGCCGGGCAGGCTTCGGCGTTCATCAACCTGATTCCGGTGATCACCCTGCTCATGGGCCGTGTGCTGCTGGGCGACCAGTTGACGCCACAGCAGTATGCGGCATCCGCCCTGGTGCTGGTGGGCGTGCTGCTGTCGCAGGGCCGGGGCGCAACCGCTACCGAAAAGGCCTCGCCTAACGACACCGCCCCGCGACCTGGCGGACAAAAGTAACACCCCGTCCGTCGCCCTCCCGCACAACGCCAAAGGCCGCCCCCGGTTCCGGAGGCGGCCTTTCATGCAGCATGGGGTCCCTGCCGGAACGGCACGCTACGTGCGTTTCAGTTCCAGCGCCTTCTGGATCATGGAATCCGCCGTCATGATCGACTTGGAGTTGGTCTGAAAGCCGCGCTGATAAAGGATCATGTTCACGAATTCCCGCTCCATGGACACATTGGACTGCTCCAGGGTCTTGGCGGCCACGGTGCCGAAGTTCTCGGTATCGGGCAGACCCTCTTCCGCCGCACCGGATTCCTTGGTGGCCGAGAAGTGGTTCATGCCCTCGCGGCGCAGGCCGTCCTCACTGGTGAAGCGGTACAGGGTGATGCGGTACAGGTCGTCGACCTGGCCGTTGCTGTAGCGCCCGCTGATGATTCCGTCCGAACTGATGTCGATGCCCGCCAGAAATCCCTCTGCGTAACCGTTCTGCTTCGACCGGATTTCCGACGAACTGCCTCCGTAGGCCGTGGTGCTGACCGCCGCCAGGGTGGCCCCGCCCATGCCCATCAGGCTGGTGGCGTTGGACCCCACCGCCGCCGGGCTGCCCGCCCCCGCCGTCCATGCCCCGGTGGACGAGGACAGGCCAAGGTCCAGCCCCACCACCTGTGTTCCCCCGCCGCTTGCAAAGGTGGCGGTGAACTGGGGCAATCCGTCCGCGCCGAACGAGGCTGGAGCCCAATTGCTGAGGTTGGTGGCGTCGGTGCTTGTCGGCGTATAGGCGGACATGTTCACCAATTGCCCGGACGAATTGAAGGTAAGCGTACCGGACATCAGCAGCCCGGCGGCGGAGGTTCCGGCCATGCCCGAACCGTCGTGTGCCGGGTCCATGCCCACCACGAACTCGAAATACTTGTTGCCGCCGCTCTGCCCGGCACCGTCGAAATAGATGGTCACGTCGTGGGCGTTGCCCGTGGCGTCGTAGACCTTGATGGACTGCTTGTACGCGTATGCCGCATCACCCAGGGGGCTTTCCGCCGCGCCGTTCCACTTGGACAGCAGCGAAAAGTACGGGTTGGCCGCATCGGTCGACCTGTCGCCCGAGCCCAGATTGTTCAGCGCCGTGATGGACGTGGTGGCCTTGGGGGGCATGATGTTGCGCCCGTTCGCCCCCGGCGGCAGGCTGATGGGGCCGGTGGCGCCCTCCACCCCGTCGGTGATGGCCCGCCCGTTCAGCACGAAGCCGTTGGGGTCCACCAGGCTTCCGTCCTTGTCGAACCGGAAGTTGCCCGCGCGGGTGTAATGCGTCTTGCCGTCCAGCGAAACCTGAAAGAACCCCTTGCCGTTGATGGACAGGTCGGTGATATCGGTACCCGATTCGTATGGGCCCTGCCCGTACATGGTCCGAATGTCCGTCAGGCGCGCGCCCAGACCCACCTGGCTGATGGAGGTGGATGCCGAGTTGCCCGTGCCCGCGTACTGGCTCATGAGGTCCTCGAACAGCGCCTGCTGTTGCTTGAACCCCACGGTGTTCACGTTGGCCAGGTTGTTGCTGACCGCCTGCATGCCCTGCGCCAGGGTTTTCATGCCGGTGGCGCCGGAATAGAGGGCGCGTAACATGCGTATCTCCTCGGGCGCGAAATACCCCGGTCCGTACCGCGTTTCCCCTGCCTTCCCGACGGAAGACGGGCACGCGGCACCGGGGAAGATTCTTCCCTGCGGGTACGCAAAGCACGAGCCGTGCCAGCGCAAAGCGGCGCGAAGCAACCTTTCGGAATGTAAAGAAAGACGTTTTCTCAAACGCCCTGGGTGCGGCAGAACCTGCCCATGGCAACCACGACCTCGCGTTCTGGCGGCAGCAGCCCCACCAAAGGAACGCATGCCAAGAGTTACGCACCATCCGCGCACGACGCCGGGCAGCCGGCCAACTCTGCGGCAACTGGCGTGCCGTGCGCAGCCCCGACAGGGCAGTTCCGCTTCCGCCACGACAGGCAGCACCAGGCGACAGGACCACGCGGCGCGAGACGATCGCATTGCGCAGCCTGACCGCACTTCGCGACAGGGCCGCGCGACATGTGCCGCGCGGCCCTGAAAACGTCAGTCCGGGATCAGGAGGAATGCCCCACCCAGCCCGATCTGCAAGCCCCTCGAATCCCGCACGCCCAGCTACCCGGCGATGCCGGTGCGGCCCTTCCACGAGATCACGGTGTTGATGAGCAACTGGGCGATGGTCATGGGACCCACGCCACCGGGCACCGGGGTCATGGCCGAAGCGATGCAGCTGATGTCATCATACTTGCAATCGCCCACCAGCCCTTCTTCGGTACGGTGAATGCCCACGTCCACCACCACGGCGCCGGGCTTGACCATGTCCGAGGTGACCAGGCAGGGCCGCCCCGCCGCCACGAACAGAAAGTCCGCCTGGCGGCATTCCTCGGCCAGGTTCGGCGTGCCGGAATGGCACACCGTCACCGTGGCGTTGGCGTACTTGCCGGGCGCACCCAGCATCAGCGCCAGCGGCTTGCCCACGATGTTGCTGCGCCCCACCACCACGGCCTTCTTGCCCGAAGGCGACAGGTCGTAACGTTCCAGCAGGGTCATTACCCCCGCCGGGGTGCACGGGCGAAAGCCCGGCAGCCCCAGCGCCAGACGCCCCATGTTTTCGGGGTGAAAGCCGTCCACGTCCTTCTTGGGGCTGATGCGCTCCAGGCAGCGCTGGCTGTTCAGCCCCTTTGGCAGCGGCAGTTGCAGCAGAATGCCGTCGATGTCCGCGCGCCCGTTCAGTTCGTCGATGAGCACTTCCAGCGCTTCCTGCGTGGTGTCCGCAGGCAGGCGAAACGCCTCGGACCGGATGCCCGCCTCTTCGCAGCCGCGCTCCTTGTTGCGCACGTACACCTGCGAGGCGGGATCCTCGCCCACCAGGATCACCGCCAACCCCGGCGCACGGCCCGCCGCCGCAAGCCCCGCCGACACATCTTCCTTCAATTCCGCGCGAATGGCCGCAGCCGTCGCCTTGCCGTCGAGCAGCAACATGTCTCCAACCTCCCGAAATCCGGCGCGCGTGCGCGCCGCCTGTCCGATTCCGCTGCCCGGCACCGTCTTGCGTTCCGGTCGCATCCGCCATGTGTCGCGGCCCTGCTTCTCCGTGAGAGAACGGGCGGCCTTTGAAATATCGGGGCGCTGCCCCGTACCCCGCCGGGGGAGCATGCTCCCCCGGTCCCCCTGTTTTGAGGGCCGGGTTCAAACTGGAGCTATGTGCCGGGCCGCGGCCAGTGCCTTTCCTGCATCCTTGCCCCGCCCGAAAGCAAAAGGGAGGGAGCCACGCAGGCCCCCTCCCCCAATGTACGCGACAGCGCGCTATTCCTCGCCTTCTTCCTCGAAGCCGAAGTGCGAGCTCATCATGGGCCCGAAGTAGATGCCCGTATCGTCCAGGTCTTCCTCGATGCGCAGCAACTGGTTGTACTTGGCCAGCCGGTCGCTGCGGCACAAGGAGCCGGTCTTGATCTGCCCGGCGTTCAGGCCCACGGCCAGATCCGAGATGAAGTGGTCCTCGGTCTCGCCCGAACGGTGCGAAATCACCGTGGTGTAGGCAGCCTGCTTGGCCATCTCGATGGTGTCCAGGGTCTCGGTCAGGGTGCCGATCTGGTTCAGCTTGATGAGAATGGAGTTGGCCACGCCCTCGTCGATGCCCTCGGCCAGGATGTCCGGGTTGGTCACGAAGATGTCGTCGCCCACCAGCTGGATGGTATCGCCCAGCTTGTAGGTCAGTTCGCGCCAGCCGTCCCAGTCGGCTTCGGCCAGGCCGTCCTCGATGGAAATCAGCGGGTAGCGGGTGGTGAATTCGCCCAGCCACTCCACCATCTCGGAGTTGGACAGGTTCTTGTTCTCGCCCGCCAGCACGTACTTGCCGTCCTTGTGGAACTCGGAGGCGGCGGCGTCGATGGCCAGCGCGATTTCCGCGCCGGGAATGTAGCCCGCTTCCTCGATGGCCTTCATGATGTAGCGGAAGGCCTCGTCGTGGTTCTTCAGGTTGGGGGCAAAGCCACCTTCGTCGCCCACGCTGGTCACGTGGCCGTCGGCGGCCAGCAGCGCCTTCAGGGTGTGGAAGGTCTCGGCGCCCATGCGCAGCGCGTCGCGGAAGGTGGCCGCGCCGATGGGCATGATCATGAATTCCTGAATATCCAAGTTGTTGGGCGCGTGGGCACCGCCATTGATGATGTTCATCAGCGGCACGGGCAGCACCTTGGCGTTCACGCCGCCCAGGTACTGGTACAGCGGCAGGCCCAGAAAGCTCGAGGCGGCGCGCGCGGTGGCCAGCGATACGCCCAGCATGGCGTTGGCGCCCAGACGCGACTTGTTGTCGGTGCCGTCCAGGTCCAGCAGGGTGTTGTCCACCTGCACCTGGCGCAGGGAATCAAGACCCACGATGGCTTCGGCGATTTCACCCATCACGTTGTCCACGGCCTTTTCCACGCCCTTGCCCTTGTAGCGGCCCTTGTCGCCGTCGCGCATTTCCAGCGCTTCGCGGGTGCCGGTGGAGGCGCCGGAAGGCACGGCGGCGCGGCCGGTGTGGCCCGATTCCAGGGAGACTTCCACCTCGACGGTGGGGTTGCCGCGGGAGTCAAGGATTTCCCTCGCCCAGACGGATACGATGGTGCTCATCTGCATCTCCTTGGTCCTTTCATGTTCGTCGGGTTTCTGTCGGAATGTCGATACCAGACGCAGCGCGTTACACATGCTGCCAACGCAGTGCGCCGAAATGTCAGCAGATACGTAAGAACACCTGGCAAGTCCTGCCGCTACGAGGACAAAAAGAGCGTAATGCGGCGGGCCCTACCGGGCTTCACGTTCCAGATACAACAACCGCAGGCCCTCCAGCAGAAGGTCGGGCCTGACGTGGTCGAAACAGCGGCTCACCCGCGCGATGTCCCGGGCGAACCCGCCCGTGGCCACCACCTCGGTGGGGCCGGGCAGCACGCCGCCAAGGCGGGCCAGCACCCCTTCGGTCATGGCGGCAAAGCCGAAAATGAAGCCGTGGTTCAGGCTGGTGGTGGTGGACCGCCCGATGACCGGCGAATCCTCTTCCACTTCCAGGCTGATGCGCGGCAGCTTGGCCGTGCGCGACGACAACGCCCCGGCGGACGACAGCACGCCGGGACAGATCAAGCCACCAAGATACGCACCGCCTTCCACGCAGTCAAACGTGGTGGCGGTGCCGAAATCCACGGATACCAGCGAGCGGGGGCCGGGGTACAGACGCCGGGCGGCATACGCCGCCACCAGCCGGTCCGCGCCCACTTCGGCGGGGCGTTCGTAGCGGTTTTCCAGCGGAATGGGAATGTCGCCGGGGGCAAACAGCAGCTTGCGGTACAGATAGCGTTCGCAAGCGCGGCGGATCAGCGGGTTGACGCCGGGCACCACGGAACTGGCCACGCAGGCCCCCACGTCCGCCGGACCCAACCCGGCGTGGCGCAGCACCTCCAGCAGGCGCAGCCCGATGGAGTCGGCCGTCTGGCCGGGGTCGGTGGGCAGCACGTACGAGGTCAGCACGGCGGTTTCCACCGCGATGCCGATCTTGACGTTGGTGTTGCCGATGTCGAACAGCAGAAAATGCTGGGTCATGCCGCTTCCCGTATGCATGGATGTGGCCGCTGCCATCCCGTGCGCGATGCACCTGTGCGCAAGTGTAGCCTGTTCGGACGGAAACGCAACCGTGGCGCGCCGCTTCGCCTACCTCAAAGCGGCCCGATTCGCAACGGTTCGCGGGCCGCTGGCGGGAAGGGAAATGGCGGGCCGCAACGGGTGCGGGGGATGTGCCCTGTCCCGGCCTGCCATCCGGCAGGCCGGGACGCCAGCGCCGCCCCCGGATACTGGCCGACATGGCCCATACTGGCAGACACTTGCCGATGCCGGGCGCGCCTGCCTGTGCCGGGCCTGGGCTAACCGGGCCGAATCGGGCGAAACGGGCCGGATATGGCCGGTTCTGACCGGACAACGAGGTGGCGCGGCACTGGCCCCCCGTTCGTCCCCAGTTGTGCGCGACCGTGGATGGCCGTGGGCGTCGCCTGCCGGTTTGCACGTCACTTGCATCCCTGCCGGGGCATACGGAAAAAACTTCCAGGAGGCCGCCATGACCACGGGCATCACCACCATTTCGCAGGATACCTTCTCGCGCATCGACACGTTGCTGGCGCACGCCCGCGAGACCACCGAAGCCAAGCGTTCCTCGCTCGACGCCGCCGGTTCCCAGACCACCCAGACTGGCCAGGCAGGACTGGCAGCCAACGCAGCCGTGCCCACCGCCGAGGCCGACCTGGCGTACAGCGCGGTCATGGACATGCTGTCCGCCCCCTCCGGCGACGCGCACCGCTCGCTGGATCCGGAACGGGTGGCCCGCCTGCTGGACCTGTAGGACCGCCTCCGGGCAGTCCGCCAGCAATCCGGCGCCAGTTACCGGAGTTACCGGAGTTGCCGTTGGTGCCGGAGGTGCCGGAGGTGCCTGCACCTGCCGCCATCCCGTCACGGTCGCGCGGCCACGGCATTTCTTCCCGCGCCGCAACGGCACGACGCCCTCATGCATGCGCAACTTTCGCATGCATGAGGGCGTCGTGCCTGTCGGTTTTCCGTCACAGATCCGTCGCCGGTCCACTGGCAATCCGGCGGCCCAGCTTCAGACGGCGCCAGGGGTACCGGGCGTTGCCCGGGGCATCACGCCGGATCGGGCTCGCCCTTGCTGCGGGCCAGGGCCGTATCGTGCACCCGCCTGGCCTGCTCCTTGTCCGGGTCCACCTCCATGCCCTTGCGCAGGTGGCGCAGGGCCCGCTTGGGCTCACCCGCCTCCAGCATGGCCTTGCCCATGAGCAGGAACAATCGGTGCTCGTTGCGGTAAAAGCCCGTTGCCTCGGTGAAGGCCTCGTCCGCCTCGGCCACCTTCTTGTGTTCCAGCAGTCGCCTGCCGTGCAGCAGCAGCTTGTCCAACTGCTGCTTGCGGGCAATGGCCTGCTCGTAGGTTTCCTGCTCCTGCTCGTCACGCATGGATCGCAGAATGCGCGCCAGCATGGCCAGCAACTGCTTCTCGGCCCCTTTCTCGAACGTCAGCCCGCGCGGCGAAATGGCCGTGGCCCGGGCCTTCACGTCCTCGTCGCGCGAGAGCATCTGCACCATCTCGCGCAGCGCGCCGTGCAGTTCGGCCAGGTCGCGCCCGACGATGCCACCGTCCACGATGGGCTGCACGCCGGCGGCGGTGGCCGCCAGGGCGCGGGGCACGTCGTGCCTGTGAAAATATGCCTTGGCTCGCGCCAGGTACTCGCGCGCCTGGCGCGCGTCGCCTTTGGGTGCCACCGGGTTGCCTCCGCTAGACTGGACGCCGTGCGCCCCGCCCGTTGTGCTCGACGCTGCGGCCATGCTATGCCATGGAGCAAACAGCCCAAGGAGGCCACCATGGCGAAGTATCTGTACCTCGATCAGGACGAATGCATGGCGTGCGAATCGTGCGTCGAACTTTGCCCCGAGGCGTTCAGAATGTCCAGCGCAGGCGAATATGCGGAGGTCATCGACCCCAACACCACTGCGGAATGCGTGGAAGACGCCATCTCCACCTGTCCGGTGGAATGTATCGAGTGGCGCGAGGAATAGCCCCGCGTCCCGCAAGCCAGCCTGTCCCGCGCCGTCGGGCGATTCGCCAATCGGTCCCACAACCGGACAGTCCGGTCGATTCGCCCGGAACGCGTCATGGGGCAGCCCCTTTCCCGCCCGTTTCGCCTCATTCCACGCGGGCCGCACGTTCTTGCCGGGACGCGCGGCCCGCATGCGTTCCGGCCACACGCCGGACACGCCACATCGCGCGAATCCGCCCATTCTCCCCATACGCCGCAACTTGCGGTCATTGCCGACAGGCCCGTTCGGGCAGCGGCGCGAAACATCAGCATTTTCAGCATCCCTATCCCACCGGATCAGCGAGGAAAACGCACCACACGCCCGGAGAGCTGCGCAAAAAATCACGCCCCTTTGTTGACAATGAAAATCGTTTTCATTAAACAGGACAAAACGACGCGAGAATCGTCGGAAGGAGCCTCCCATGTGCGCAGCACTCATCGGCGGAATGGACAGACTGAAGCGCGACTACATCAATGCGGCCCTCGCCAGCGGCGTGGACCTGAAGGTGTTCACCGGCAAGGAAAACCGCATCGCCGACAAACTCGGCCAGGCGGACCTCGTCATCGTGTTCACCAACAAGATCTCGCACGCTGCCAAGCGCGAGGTGGTGCAGCACGCCAAGGCCAACAGCATTCCCGTGCAGATGCTGCACAGTTGCGGCGTGTCCACGCTGCGTCAGGCCCTGGATACCACCAACTAGAATTTCCGGCACGACGACGCAACCGCCGCGGCCCCCGGCCCTCACCCGCGAAGCACGCGGATGCGACCCCGCCCGGCGCAGCCGCACCAACGCTTCATGCCGGGGCTCCGCGGCGGCGTCAGAGATACCATGCCCCCCTGCCCGGGGTGCAGAGCATCAACGCCACCACCGCATCACATTTTCTGGATCAAGGAAAAAGACCATGTGCGCAGCAAGCCGGATCGGCGCTTTGAACAGGCAGGGCATGCAGGCCCTTTCGGAAGGCAACCTCGCCAACGCGGACTTTCTGCTCTCGCAGGCGCTACGCCAGGCCATGAACCTTGGACTTGCCGGATTCGAGGCCAAGATACGCAACAATCTCGGGCTGGTCTGCCGCCTGCGTGGCCGCATTGACGAAGCCGTGGCCCATTTCTCCGCCGCCCTGGCCCACCTGGAAGCCAAGGTAGGCACGCAGCACCGCGTTTACACCGTCATCGCGGGCAATCTGGGCGCCGCCAAGGCGGAAGCAGCAACCCGCGCCCTGCACTAGCCGCAAAGCACAGGCTTCCGGGTCGGCCCGGCCCCAGCCTGCCCGCTGCGCCCAGGGCGCGACACAGCATCTTCTCGCGTTCACGCAAGGCCCATGCACCGTGCCGTGCGCAACCCTCGCCACCCCTGCATGACGCGGGCTCGCCTGCGCACACGACGTTCCTGCATCACCCGCATGATGCATGCCCCGTGCATGCGGCACGCCCGACGCATGCAGCGCCACGCCGCGATACCACAGTCCCCGCCCTTACCTGGCACCGGAAGCCGCGTTTCCCGGGCATTTGCGTGAAACGAGCGCCTTGACACTGGACGGCCCCTGCCCGTTTCCAGTAGGCTGTGCAGTGCGCCTCCGCCCTCCCGCCGCATGGCGGGAGGGGGAATACGCCTACCGTCAAGGAGCCATACCATGAGCAGCGGCATCGAAGTCGCAAAGCCCTTCGTCGCGGCCACCATCAACGTGCTGTCGACCATGGCGGGCATCACCCCCACGGCAGGGCCGCCCTACGTGAAGAAGAACAACGTGGCCAAGGGCGACGTGTCTGCCGTCATCGGCATTACCGGGCACAAGAACGGCACCATCTCGGTGACCTTCACCAAGAAGTGCGCCATCGCCCTGGTAAAGGCCATGCTGGGCGACGATATCCAGGACATCGTCCAGGACATCAAGGACGCCGTGGGCGAAGTGACCAACATGATCTCCGGCCAGGCCCGCGCAGGCCTTGCCGAAATGGGCATGACCTTCCAGGGGGCCACCCCCTCGGTGATCATGGGCGACGGACACACCATCAGCCACATCACCAAGGCGCCCATCATCGCCATTCCCTTCGGCACGCCCCACGGCGACTTCACCGTGGAGTTCTGTTTCGAGTAGCCCCCGGCAGTTCCCGGTGAGCCTTGCCGACCCGGCGACATTGCCGCCGACACACGTGCGGGAACGCACGAGAGCTTTCCACAGGCAGCGCATCCACACCCCGCTGCCCTGCTGTGCACGGCGCCGCCGGAATCCCGGCGGCGCATGTTTTTCCTCCATACGGAATTCACACGACATAAGCCCGGAATCACAGCGTATCGCGCTAACACGTGATGCCACCGCACCAACAATATGCCAATGCCGCCCGTCCTGTGGACAACGTTGCGCGCAGCCTGTGAAAAGTCAAAAGCGAAGGCCCGATCCGCCCCGCCGAAGGCGGAAAAAATAGCCCGGTATTCCACCCCCTAACGGGTTAAGGACTGGCTTTTCCAAAACACCCCACTATACAAAAAAATGGGGGTGCAGTAGGCTCCGGCTCGAACTAACCCGCCGGGTTAAAAATTTACTAGACACTTTCTTGACGGCGCGAAGCACCGCAACGCACCTGCCGCAAGGCGCCGCCAAGGGCTTTTCGTTTCCGGAACCTCGCCACCCGGACAAGGATACTTCCCGTCATGTCCTCCGCATGGAACCATGTGCATGGCTTCGAGCGCCTGAGCCTCTGCGACTGGCCCGGCTACAGCAGCTGCGTCATCTTTCTGGGCGGCTGCAACATGCGCTGCCCCACCTGCCACAACTGGCAGCTTGCCTGGCATGCCGACACCCTGCCCGTGCTTTCCCGCGCCGCCATCGAAGCCTACATCGAAGCCCGCCGCCACTGGCTGGACGGGGTGGTCGTGACCGGGGGGGAAGCGACCACCGTGGAAGGCTTCGCGGACATGCTGCGCGGCCTGCGCCGCTTCGGCCTGCCCGTGAAGGTGGACAGCAACGGCCTGCGCCCCGACGTGGTGGAACTGCTGCTGCGCGACGGCCTGGCCGATGCCTTCTCCATCGACGTCAAGGGCCCCTTCGCCCTCTACCCGCGCCTGTCCGGCGGCACCACCAGCCCGGACGAGGCCCGCGCCGCGCTTTCGCGCATCTTCGCACTGGCCCAGGCGCAGCCCGACGCGTTCATGTTCCGCCTCACCCGCGTTCCCGTGCTTTCCGATGACGACGTGGAAGCGGCCCGCGGCCAGCTTCCCGCCGGATTCGACCTGAAGATACAGGATTACGTGCCCCCCCGGAGGAAGCATGCCGAAGCAGATTCTGAAACGCGACGGACGGCTGGAGACGTGGTCCACGGACCGCATCGCGGAAGCCATCCTGAAGGCCCTGAAAGCCAACGGCATTAAGGACCCGCTACTCTCCAGGCGCATCGCCCACAGGGTGGAGCTGAAGCTCGCGGACTGCGAGATTCCCGAGCAGGAGCAGGTGCAGGACACCGTGGAACAGGTGCTGATGGAATCGCGCCTGTATGCGGTGGCCAAGCGGTACATCATCTACCGCGAAACGCGCCGCACCCTGCGCGAGCAGAAGGCCGCCTTCCTCGACATTTCCGAGACCATCGACAACTACCTCACCAAGGCCGACTGGCGCGTGAACGAGAACGCCAACATGACGCACTCGTTCCAGGGCCTGATGCTGCATCTTTCCGGCACCTTGCAGGCCAAGTACGCGCTGGAGAAGTACCCCGAGGAAGTGCGCCAGGCCCACGACCACGGCTACTTCCACATCCACGATCTGTCCTTTGGCCTTGCGGGGTACTGCGCGGGCTGGAGCCTGCGCGACCTGCTGCTGGAAGGGTTCAACCTGGAAAACCGGTCCAGCGCCGGGCCCGCCAAGCATCTGGACACCGCCATGGGCCAGATGATCAACTTCCTCGGCACGTTGCAGAACGAATGGGCAGGCGCCCAGGCATTCAACAACGTGGACACCTACCTGGCCCCCTTCGTGCGCAACGACGGCCTGACCTACAAGCAGGTGCGCCAGGCCATGCAGAAGTTCGTGTTCAACCTGAACACCACGTCACGCTGGGGCGGCCAGAGCCCGTTCACCAACCTGACCTTCGACCTCGTTCCGCCCAAGCACATCGCCACCGAACCCATCATCATCGGCGGCGAATACAGGGATTCGGTCTACGGCGAATACGCGCCGGAAATGGAGATGCTGAACCGCGCCTTCCTGGAAGTGATGCTGGACGGCGACTTCCATGGCCGCATCTTTTCCTTCCCCATTCCCACGTACAACGTCACCAAGGACTTCCCGTGGGATTCGGAGATCGGCGACCTGCTGCTGAAGCTTACCGCCAAGTACGGCGCGCCCTACTTCCAGAACTTCATCAATTCCAACCTCAACCCCGAAGACGTGCGCTCCATGTGCTGCCGGTTGCAGATGGACCTGCGGCAGTTGCGCAACAAGGTGGGGGGGCTCTTCGGCGCGGGCGACCTGACCGGGTCCATCGGGGTGGTCACCCTGAACCTGCCCAAGCTGGCCTACCTTGCCCAGGGCGAAGAGGACTTTCTGGACATGGTGACCGAATACGCGGAACTTGCCCGCGATTCGCTGGAATTCAAGCGCAAGCTGGTCACCGCCAACCTTGAACGCGGCATGTTCCCGTGGTCGCGCCGGTACCTCAAGAACGGCTTTGCCGGGCACTTTTCCACCATCGGCCTGGTGGGCGGGCACGAGGCCTGCCAGAATCTGCTGGGCAAGGGCATAGAAACCGAGGCGGGCGTGCGGCTGATGCAGCGCACCCTGAACCACCTGCGCAACCTGACCGCGCGCTTTCAGGAAGAAACCGGCACCCTGTACAACCTGGAAGCAACCCCCGCCGAGGGCACCAGCTACCGCCTGGCCAAGATCGACAAGTCGCTCTATTCCGAAATCAAGGCCTCGGGCAACGGCACCCCGTACTACACCAACTCCACCGCCCTGCCCGTGGGCATGACCGAAGACGTGTTCGCCGCGCTGGACCACCAGAACAAGCTGCAACCGCTGTACACCGGCGGCTCGGTGTTCCACACCTACCTCGGCGAATCCGTGGCCGATACCGAGGCCCTGAAGAAGTTCATCATCAAGGCCTTCACCCAGACGCGCCTGCCGTACCTGTCCGTCACCCCCACCTTCTCGGTGTGCAAGGACCACGGCTACCTGCAGGGCGAACAGCATGAATGCCCCGACTGCGGCCAGACCACGGAAGTGTACACCCGCATCGTGGGCTACTACCGCCCCGTGTCCCAGTGGAACAAGGGCAAGCAGGTCGAATACGACGACCGCGTCTGCTACAACGGGTTTTAGGCGGCTGCGCTTCGGCAGCTTCCGTGAATGCGGACTGCCCTCTCTCCGGACAGAAATCCAGAGCCGCCTACCAGGCGGCTCTTTCACGTATGCGGGCAGTTCCCGCCAAACCCGACGACCGCGTCACCCATCGCCATGCCCGACCACAACTTCGACTTCGATCACGCCCCCGACCGGCGCAACACCGGCAGCCTGAAATGGGACGACATGGGGCGCATGTTCAACCTTTCGCCGGATGAAGCCGCCAACGCCATCCCCCTGTGGGTGGCCGACATGGACTTTCCCTCGCCCCCGGCGGTACGCCAGGCCGTTGCCCGACTGGCCGATCTTGGCGTGTTCGGCTATCCCGCTGATGGGGCAGTCTGCCGCGAGGCCGTGGCCCACTGGCTGGCCACCCGCCACGGCTGGACAGTGAATCCGCGCCACCTGCTGCCGCTGCCCACGGTGGTGGCCTCGCTGTGCCTGGCGGTGCGGCTGTTCACCCGGCCCGGCGACGGCGTGGTCATCCAGACGCCCATCTACCCGCCCTTTCGCGCGGCCGTGCAGGACGCGGGCTGCCGGGTGCTGGCCAACCCGCTGGCCCTCACCACGGATACCGACGGCAACCCCTTCCACGAAATGGATTTCGACGCGCTGGATGCGGCCCTTGCCGACGGCGGACGCGGGGCCAAGGTGCTGTTGCTGTGCAGCCCGCACAACCCCGGCGGCCGGGTATGGACCCGTGCGGAACTGACCCGCGTTGCCGAACTGTGCCTGAAGCACGGCACGCTCATGGTCAGCGACGAAATCCACCACGACCTGCTGCTGCCCGGCCACACGCACACCGTGCTGGCCAGCCTGTCGCCGGAAGTGGCCGAACGCACCATCACCGCCGTGTCCGCCGCCAAGGCATTCAACGTACCCGGCGCGGGACTGGCCCATGTGGTGATAGAGGACGACACCCTGCGCCGCACCTTCCGCGCGGAACTCACCGGCCTCGGCATCCGCCACCCCAACATGTTCGGGCTGGCCACCACAGAAGCCGCCTGCCGCCACGGCGGGCCGTGGCTGGACGCGCTGATGGCCTACATCGCGGGCAACGCCGCGCTGGTGCGCGACGTGCTGGGGCAGCGTCTGCCCGCAGTCCGCGTCATGCAGCCGCAGGGCACCTATCTTTCATGGGTGGACTTTCGCCCGCTGGGCCTTGCGGAGACAGACCTGCTGCACCGCGTGCGCTTTGATGCGGGCGTGGTGCCCAGCCCCGGCTCCAGCTTCGGCCCGGAAGGCGAAGGCTGGCTGCGCCTGAACCTGGGCTGCCCGCGCGCCCTGCTGCGCACGGCACTGGACCGCATGGCGGATGTGCTGGGGAAGTAACGCCAGCCACTCCCAAAAAATATCCGGGGGAAGGAACCGTGCAACGGCTCCTTCCCCCGGTTTCTTTCAGGGCATTGAAGTGGACTAAACCCGCCCTTCCTCCACGCCGTGGCAGGCCACCAACGCGCCGCTTTCAAGCTGGCGGGCCTTGGGCACTTCCTGCATGCAGCGCGCATTGGCGTGCGGGCAACGGCCATGGAACACGCAGCCCGAGGGCAGGTTGATGGGCGTGGGCACGTCGCCGGACAGCTTGATGTGCGCGGCGGCCTTGCCGCCCACGCGCGGGATGGCCGACAGCAGGGCCTGGGTGTACGGGTGGCGCGGGTTGCCGAACAGGTCTTCGGCGCTGGCCAGTTCGCACAGGCTGCCCAGGTACATCACGGCCACGCGGGTGGAGATATGCTCCACCACCGAAAGGTCGTGACTGATGAACAGGTAGGTCAGGTTGCGCTGCTCTTGCAGGTCCATCATCAGGTTCAGCACCTGGGCCTGGATGGATACGTCCAGCGCCGAGATGGGCTCGTCCGCCACGATGAACTCGGGGTCCACCACCAGGGCGCGCGCGATGGAGATGCGCTGGCGCTGCCCGCCGGAAAATTCGTGCGGGTAGCGCACGCCCCACAGCGGGTTGACGCCCACCTGTTCCATGACGTCGGCCACGCGGGAACGCACGTCGGCGTCGGAGATGCCGGGGTTGTGGAAGCGCACCGGCTCTTCCAGTATCTCCCGCACCTTCATGCGCGGGTTCAGCGAGGCGTAGGGGTCCTGAAAGACCATCTGCATGCGGGTGCGGTAGGGCAGCATGCCGTTGTCGCTCAGGTTGTCGATGCGCTCGCCCCGGTACAGGATTTCGCCGCCGGTGGCCCGGTACAGGCCGATGACGGTGCGCGCCAGGGTGGACTTGCCGCAGCCCGATTCGCCCACCACGCTCAGGGTCTCGCCGGGCAGGATGTCGAAGCTCACGTCGTTGACGGCATGCACCACGGTGCGCTTGCGGGTGATGCGGCCGCCGGACAGGCGCAGCTGGTCCAGCAGCCCGCCGGAAATGTCGAAATGCTTGATGACGTTGCGCAGCGAAAGCAGTGCGGTGATCTGGTTGGTCATTCCCGTGCCCCCCTTAAGCGACCATATGACAGGCAGCCATGCGCCCATCACTCTTCACTTCGAGCAGCGGCCGGGTGGTGGTGCACACGGTTTCGCACAGTTCGCAGCGGTTGTTGAACGGACAGCCGCGCGGCACGTCGGAAAGGCTGGGCATGCTGCCGGGGATCTGGTTCAGGCGGCGGCGCACGCGGGGCGCGGCCACGTCCGCAAGGCCGCAGTCGGCCTTGTCCGCACACTGCGGCAGCGCGCCCAAGAGGCCGCGCGTGTAAGGGTGCAGCGGCTCGCCCACCACTTTGGCGGTATCGCCCATTTCCACGATGCCCCCGGCGTACATCACCGCGATCTTCTGGGTAACCTGCGAGACCACGCCAAGGTCGTGGGTGATCAGGATGAGGCCCATGTCCTCCGACTGGCACAGCTCCAGCAGCAGATCCATGATCTCGGCCTGGATGGTCACGTCCAGCGCCGTGGTGGGTTCGTCGGCGATGATCAGCGACGGCGACGTCAGCAGCGCGATGGCGATGACGATGCGCTGGCGCATGCCGCCGGAGAATTCGTGCGGGTACTGGCCCAGGCGGCGTTCCGGCGAGGGAATGTAGACCTTGCGCAGCTTGTCCAGGGCAATGGCCTCGGCTTCCTTGCGGGTCACCTTCATGTGGGCGCGGATGGTTTCGATCATCTGCGTGCCCACGGTCAGCACCGGGTTCAGGGTCATCATGGGATCCTGAAAGATCATGCTGATGCGGTTGCCGCGTATGTCACGCAGGGTTTCCGCGTCGGCCCTGGTCAGGTCCTTGCCCTCGAACAGCACGGAGCCGCCCGCGATGAAGCCGGGCTTGGACACCAGGTTCAGGATGGAGAACCCGGTGACGGACTTGCCCGCGCCCGATTCACCCACAAGGCCCAGGCGTTCGCCCTTGGCCAGGGTGAACGAGACGTCGTTGACGGCGGTAAGCGCGGTGTCGCGCAGCGCGAACTTGACGGTAAGGTTGGATACGTCGAGCAGCGGTTGCATGGACTAGTCCTTGTACAGCTTGGGATTCAGGAAGTCCCGCAGCCAGTCGCCAAGCAGGTTGATGGACAGCACCAGCAGGATCAGCACCACGCCGGGAAACAGCGTGATCCACCAACTGCCGCTGAAGAAGTACTGGAAGCCCGACTTGATCAGCGAGCCCAGCGACGGCTTGGTCACAGGCATGCCCAGCCCCAGGAACGACAGCGCCGCCTCGCTCATGATGGCGTTGGCCACCTGCACGGTGGAAATGACCAGCACCGGGGTGAGCGTGTTGGGCAGGATGTGCCGCCACATGATGCGGAACGGGCGAAGCCCGATGACCCGCGCCGCCTCCACGTATTCCTTCTTCTTCTCGGCCAGCACCGATGCGCGCACGGTGCGCGCGTACTGTGGCCATTCGGCAAGGCCGATGACCAGCACCAGGAAGGGCACGGCCACCTGCTCGTAGCGGCCCACGCCAAAGGTCATCTGCACGATGGCCCCCAGAAAGATGGCCACCATGTAGGACGAAAACGACAGCTGCACGTCGGCGATGCGCATCAGGATGTTGTCCAGCCTGCGGCTGCCGTAGCCGGACAGCAGGCCCACCATGATGCCGATGCACGCCTGCATGGCCACGGCCCCCACCCCGATCAGCAGCGACACGCGCATGCCGTACAGAATGGCCGAGAACAGGTCGCGCCCCTGGTTGTCGGTGCCCAGCAGGAAGGCGGGGTTGCCGCCGTCCTTCCACAGGGGGGGCGTTTCCGCGTCCATGATGTCGATGTTGGCGCCGTCGAACGGGTTGTGCGGGGCAATGACCGGGGCCAGCAGGGCCGACAGGGCCAGGACGACGAACAGGGCGAAGCTGGTCACCGCCACCGGGTCGCGCAGGAAGGAATACAGGAAGTACGACTGGCGGAAACGCTTGAAAAGACCGGCCATGCTACTTCCTCCCCGCGATGCGGACCATGGGATTCACGAAACCGTAGATCAGGTCCACCACCGTGTTCACGGTAACGAAGATGGCCCCCACAAAGATCAGGTAGGCCACCAGCAGCGCCGTGTCGGCGCGCTCCACGGCCTCCACGAACATGAAGCCCATGCCCTGCCACTGGAACACCGTCTCGGTCAGGATGGTGAAGGCGATCATGATGCCAAGCTGCACGCCCCCCACGGTGATGACCGGCAGCAGGGTGTTCTTGAAGGCGTGCACCATCACCACGCGCCATTCGGGCAGGCCCTTGGCCCGCGCGAACTTGACGTACTCTGTTTCCAGCGCCTCCTTCATCTCGGCGCGGATCAGCCGGATGAACAGTGGCAGCATGATGGACGAAAGGGCGATGGAGGGCAGGATGATGTGCTTGAAATTGGCCCAGGTGGTCAGCACCGATGTCCACCCCGGGAATATCTCCACCGGGTTGCCGCGCCCGAACGAGGGCAGCCAGCCAAGGTGCACCGAAAAGATGTAGATCATGAAGATGGCCGTCAGGAACACCGGCACCGAAACACCCACGATGCTGATGCCCATGAACAGGCGCGACAGCACCGAGCGCGGGCGGCAGGCGGAATACACGCCCACCGGCACCGAAATCAGCACGATGATGCACTGGGCCACGAACACCAGTTCAAGCGTGGCGGGGGCTTTCGCCAGAATCACGTCCAGCGCGGGCTTGCGGTAGAAGTACGAGGTACCCAGGTCGCCCTGCACGGCGTTCTTGGTGAAGCGCGCCCACTGGACCAGGTACGGGTCATTCAGCCCCAGCTTTTCGCGCAGGGCCTCGCGTTCCTTGACGGATACGGACACGCCCACCATTTCCCGCGTGGGGTCGCCGACGGACTGCTTGATGGCGAACCCGATGAAGCTGATGATGAACATGACCAGCAGGGCTTGCGCCACCCTGCGGACGATGAATGCGAACATGTGCGTCTCGTTGCCGGTAACGGCGTTGCTGGTTGCCGCGGTGCCGCGGGCCGCGCGCCCCCTCACTC
This sequence comes from Nitratidesulfovibrio liaohensis, assembly GCF_011682075.1. GTDB lineage: Bacteria > Desulfobacterota > Desulfovibrionia > Desulfovibrionales > Desulfovibrionaceae > Cupidesulfovibrio > Cupidesulfovibrio liaohensis. The sequence goes on along the minus strand of NZ_VSMK01000122.1, from coordinate 127 downwards.
CATGCTGGCCCGCACGATGCGGACTACACTGGATGTTACCCCGTGCCTCACGGAAGCGGGGCGGGATGACGGCGGCAGCGCCCGCGCGCGGCGGCCGGATGCGTGCGCTCCGTCCGTGTCGGTCCTG